>CAZECO010000047.1:0-19463 GCA_964510455.1 uncultured Actinomycetes bacterium | reverse complement strand
GGCGATGAAGGAGATCCTGCACAACCATCCCGGCACCGTGGACGTCCACCTGCACTTGCGCAAGGGGACCCAGATCACGGTGCTGCGGCTGGAGGACCGGTTCCGGGTGCGCCCCGGTCCCTCGCTGTCTGCCGACCTCAAGGCGCTGCTGGGGGCCGGCTGCCTGGGGTAGGCGCGGGCCGCCCAGCAATTCAGCGGCGAGGATCGCCCCCGGACCCCATGATCACTCCAAACCATGATCAACACACCGTTTCTCGCTATGTTGATCATGGTTCAGAACGATCTTCCGCTGCGCAGGGCCCGCCGGGCGGCAGCACGTCCTTCAGGATCGCTGTCAGCGACTGCCGGCCTCGCCCACGCACTACTCCAGGCGCTGGCGCAGCGGCAGCCGGGAGCGGGTGACGACGAGCAGCACCAGTCCGACCAGCGCGGGCAGCACCAGCAGCAGCGCGGCGAACAGCCCCCAGGGAACCGCCAGGAACGACGACGGGATCGGGTTGCCGGACAGATCGGTCATCTCCGTGATCGGCAGCCCCCAGCCCCACGACGTCTGGGTCGCCGGTCCGGCGATCGCCACCCCCGGGATGAGCCCGACGGCCGCCCCGAGTATGGCCCCGAGCAGGGCGATGCCGAACCCGTACGTCCCGGCGATGCGGCGGCGGACCCCCGGGGCGGCCCCCACCGCGCCGAGCGTCGCGAAGTCCGAACGGGCGTCCGACAGGGCCAGCAGGGACGCGGTCACCGAACCGACCAGGGCCAGCACGATCGCCGCGAGGCCGAGGATGAGCAGGACCAGGCCCGGCTGGTAGCCGAGTCCGGCCTCCACCATCAGGTAGCCGCTCGCGCCTGCGGCGGCCAGCTCGGGGGAGTCCTCCAGCTGCTCCTGCATGCGCTCGCCGTCCGCACGCGTCAGGTCCTGCGGCGCGTCGATCAGGGCACCGACGACACCGGTAGCGACCCCGGCTGCGGCGATGATCGACTCCGGCAGGACGGCCAGCGCCGGTGCGCTCACGCCGTCGATCCGCAGCGCGATGGCAGGCACGTCGTAGCGGGCCTGCCCCTGCCAGGGCGGTTCGGTGGTGAGCATGGCGTCGTTCAGCGTCACCTTGTCCAGCCGGACCGTCCCGGCTGCCCGCCCGTCCCAGGAGCTGAGCACCACGACCTTGCCCGCCGCCAGCGCCTGCTGCGCCTGCTGGGCCTGATCGGCGGTCATCCGGTCGGACACCGCCGCCAGTCCGTCGCCACCGACCACCAGCGCCGCCCGGAACCAGTAGGTCGACCATCCTGCGTGCGACAACTGGACGCCGCCGGCGGCGCCGTTCGGGTCCGCCAGTTCGGCGGGGAGCAGGTCGGTGGAGGTCAGCACGAGCGTCTCCTGCGGGCCCGAGGGGAAGCCGTACACCGGATCGGGCAGCCCCGGCACCTGCAGCCGGGCAGCCCCGGGGAGACCGGCGGTCACGGCGTCCAGGGCGGCATCCCACGCCGCATCCGAAGCGGTCCCGCCGTCCTCGTCGTTGTAGAGGTTGACCACGGCATCCCCGAACGGGCCGAGCGGCCGGTAGGTGGCGGCCGAGCGCGCCGCGTCGGAGGCGGTGACGATCCCCACCGCAACGGTGGCCGCCACGACTGCGGTGACCGCGGCCACGGCCGGAGCAGTGCGCAGTTGGCTGCGGCCCATGTCGCGCAGCGCATAGCGCACCGACGTGGGTGCGCGGCGGGAGAGCCGAGCCAGCGTCGAGACCGCCAGCGGCGCCAGCAGGACCGCGCCGACGATCGCCAGCACCGATCCGAGGGCGAACAACAGCGCGATCGCGCTGCCAGCGCCCGCTGAGCTGATCCGGGCGGCGCCGAACGCCGCCAGTCCCGCGCCGACGGCGATCAGCGCCAACCCTGCGCCAGAATGCCAGCGCAACCTGCGCGGCTGCGGGCGGCGGCCCGCGATCGCTGCGGCCGGCTGCAACCGGGCCACCGCGCGGGCCGGCATCACTGCCGCCGCCACCGCCGCGACCAGTCCGAACGCCATGATGACTGCGGTCTCGCCGGGAGCCACCTGGAACGGCCCGGCACCCCCGTTCGTCGCGTCCACCACAAGCGGATAGCCGAGGTACGACAGCACGATCCCGGCCGCGGCGCCGACCACCACGGCGACGCCGCCGACCACCACCGCCTGGGCCAGCACGACCCGGCGCAGGTCGCGCGGCCTGCCGCCCTGGGCTGCGATCATGCCCAGGGACCGCGACTGCCGGGCGGCCCCGACGGCGAAGGCCGGTCCGGCCAGCAGCGCGATCTCCAGCAGCACCATCGCGACCCCGAGCGCGATCATGGCAAGGGCGGACGCCGGTATCCCGGATTCCATTTCGGCCGCGAGCTCGGCCGTCCGCGGATCGGCGAGCAGCGCCTCGGTGCTCGGCGGGTCGAGCACCACCGCGCGGGACAGCACCGTGAACCCGTTGGCGTTGAGGGCCAGCACCTCATCCCACGAGACCCCGCCCGGCGTGGTGACCAGCCAGCGCGAGAACCACGCGCCCAGCTCGTCGTCGGCGAACGGGACGCCGAGGCCCCCGGGCAGGGCGAAGGCCTCCAGCGGCTCGCGCCGGGAATCGACCACGCCGACCACCCGGGCGGTCCCATAGTCGCCGAGGTCGAGGGTCGTCCCGATCCCGGTGCCGTGCTCCACCATCGTGGGCGTCACCGCTACTTCGCCCCGCCCGTTGGGCAGACGGCCCTCCACCAGCGGGGCCATGCCCTCCAGCGCCGGATCCTCCAGCGGCGCCTCGGTCACCAGAACCGCGGCCTGCTCGAGCACCCTGGGGACCGGCTGGCTGGGCAGGGCGATGATCCGGGTGCCGGGTCCGAGGGCGGAGCTGATCGCCGCCGGGCCGGTCGGTCCGTCGGGGGCGGTGGGTCGTTCGCTGAGCGGCCGGTAGCAGCTGGCGTCCGGGCACTGCATGATCGGCCCTTCGCCGACCGTCTGGATCGACGCGTCCGTCGACCCCAGCTGCCGCGGCAGGGACTCCTCGGCCGTCAATTGCATCGAGCGCAGCAGGCCGGCGCCGAGCACCACGATCAGCACGGGCAGCCCGATGAGCACGAAGATCAGTGCCGTGCGCGCGGGGTGGCGCCGGGCGTCGCGCCGGGCGATCCGGGTCGCCGGCGCCCAGCTGCGTCCCGGGCCGCCGCGCGCAGGACTGTCGAGCAGCGCCGTCACGACGACGCTCCCCTCAGCAGCGACTCGGCGCCGGGGGCCGCGCCGGTGTCGTCGGCGGTCCGCCCGTCGCGCAGGAAGATCACGCGGTCGGCCCACGCAGCGTGGCGCGCGTCATGCGTGACGAGCACGCCGGCCGCTCCGGCGTCGACCCGGGCGCGCAGCATCCGCAGCACCAGGTCGCCGGTCTCGGTGTCCAGCGCGCCGGTGGGCTCGTCGGCCAGGATCAGCTTGCGATCGCCCACGACGGCCCTGGCGATGGCCACCCGCTGCGCCTGGCCGCCGGAGATCTCATCGGGGAAGCGGTCTGCGAGGTCGGCGAGCTCGACGCTGGCCAGCGCCCGCATGGCGTCGGCGCGCGCCTCGCCGCGCCGGGCGCCGTCCAGCTCCAGGGGCAGGGCCACGTTCTCCACCGCGGTCAGCGCCGGGATCAAGTTGAAGTCCTGGAACACGTACCCGACGGTGCGCCGCCGGATCGCGGCCACCTGCGCGCTGGTGGCCGCGGTCACGTCGCAGCCCAGCACCTCGATCCGGCCGGAGGTGGGCCGGTCCAGCCCGCCGGCGAGCAGCAGCAGGCTGGACTTGCCGGACCCGGACGGCCCCATCACCGCCAGCAGCTCGCCGGCATCGACCTGCAGATTCACCCCGCGCAGCGCGTGGACGGCGTTGTCGCCCTCCCCGAACGTGCGCACCGCGTCGTGCACTGACAGCACAGCGCTCATCGTGTGACCCCCTTCATCGTCTCGGTATGCGCCGCCCACTCGGGTTTGGCGGCGGCGGTGCGCAGCAGGCGCGACTCGCAATGGTCCAGCCAGCGCACTTCCGCGTCGGCGTCGAAGATCAACGACTCCAGCACCAGCTGCCACGACAGGTCCGCGGGCGAGGCCGGCTCCAACGGCTGGCGCGCCTTCAATCGCGTGTAGTCCTGCAGCACCCGCACCGTGGCCGCCCGCTGTTGGGCCACCACGGCCCGCACATCGACGCCGGGGACGGTGACAGCCAGGGCCAGCTTGATGGCCAGCTCGTCGCGCGGGGGGGCGGTCCGGTCGACCGGACTGGCGAACCAGTCCGCCAGCGCATCCCGGCCGGCGGCCGTGATCGCGTGCCGGGTTCGGCCCTCGTCATCGACCTCGAGCGTCTCGATCAGCCCGTCGCGCTCCAGCCGGGCCAGCGTCGTGTAGACCTGCCCGACGTTCAGCGGCCACGTGCCGCCGGTTCGCGTTTCGAACTCCTGGCGCAGCTGATAGCCGTACATCGGTTCATCGGCCAGCAGCGCCAGCAGACCTTGTCGGATGGACATCCCCCACCTCCTACATACGTAGTATGCACATACGGAGTATGCATGCCAAGGGCAGGGGTGAGTTCGACACCGGTCAGTGTCGGAGCATCAGTTCATACCCACGTGCAGTGCACCCCGCAGGGCGCCCCAACCGCGCGCAGACTGCCGTCGCCGTCCGTTCCGCGTAGCCTGGCAGGCGTGCCGGACATGCCGTGGACCGAGGAGTTCGAGCGGCGCTTCGACGACGAGCGCGCCCGGCTCGGCAGGTTCAACGTGCTCATCTGCGGGAAGACCGGCGTCGGGAAGTCGACCCTGATCAACGCGATCTTCGGCCAGGACGTCGCGGCGACCGGCAACGGCGTTCCGGTGACCATGGCGACGGAGTACTTCGCGCACGACCGCCTCCCGCTGGGTGTGTTCGACTCCCAGGGGTTCGAGACCGGCCAGTCCGGCGACGAGATCCTCAGCCGGCTGACCGCCGACATCCGGCAGCGCCGCGACCGGCCGATCGCCGAGCAGGTGCATGTGGTCTGGTACGCGGTGCGCGCCGGCGACCGCCGCTTCGAGCGCTCCCAGGCGGACTTCGTGCGCGGCCTGGCCGCCACCGGACTGCCGGTCATCCTCGTGATGACGCAGGTCCCGATGCGCGACGGCCTGATCCACCCCGATTCGCTGGAACTTGCCGACGTGATCCGCCGCTACGACCTGCCGATCCGCCCCCCGGGCCACGTCGTGCTCACCAACGCCCGCGACGACGACTGGACCACCCCGCAGATCCACGGCCTGCACGAACTGCTCGACGCCACCGCGGGGGTGATCCCGGAGTCGGTGCGGGCCGCGTTGGAGGCGGCCCAGCGCATCGACTTCGAAAGAAAGCGGCGGCGGGCGCGCATAATCATCCGCGGCGCCTCGGCGGCAGCAGCCTCGACCTGCGCAGTGCCGCTGCCCGTCGCGGACTCGGCGGCGCTGTTCCCGGTGCAGATGGGGATGCTCGCCGGGATCTCCGCGGCGTACGGCGTGCCCACCCCGTCGGGCAGGCTGGCGTCGGCATTCGGCTCGATCATCCTCGCCTCCGGCGCCGCGACGGTGGGGCGCTACGTGGCCGGGTCGGTGCTGAAGCTGGTCCCCGGGATCGGCAGCATCACCGGTTACGCGATCAAAGCCTCGGTCGCCAGCAGCGTCACATTGGCCATGGGCTACGGCTGGATGAGCGTCAACGAGCGGCTGGTGCGGATGAGCGAGGAGGAGGCGGCGCGATTCTTGAGCTCGGATGCCGTGAAGGACGCGTTCATCGCCGCGTTCCGCCACGCCTGGACCGATCGGAAGTCCCTGAAGCAGGAGTTGGAGCTCCCGCCCGGGACCGACGACGACGTCTGAGCCGGCTCAGTCCGGCCGCCCGATCGGCGCAGTCCGTGCGTTCGTGGCCCGCACCAGTTGGTCGGGCTGGATCTCGATGTCCAGCCCGCGCCGCCCGCCGGAGACCAGGATGGAGGCGAACTCCATCCCCGTCACGTCCAGCACCGTGGGCAGGGCGCGCTTCTGGCCGATCGGTGAGATGCCGCCGACGACGTAGCCGGTCACGCGCTCCGCCCGTTCCGGGTCGGCCATCGTCGCCTTCTTGCCCCCGACCGCCGCTGCCAGCGCCTTGAGGTCCAGCTGGCCGGAGACGGGAACCACCGCGACGATCAGGTCGCCGTCCACGTCGGCGAGCAGGGTCTTGAAGACCCGGCGGGGATCGAAGCCCAGCACCTCCGCCGCTTCCAGGCCATACGACGCCGTCTGGGGGTCGTGCATGTATGGGTGCAGGACGTAGGGCACTCCGAGCTCGGCCAGGGCCGTCGTGGCTCGGGTGCCTCCACCCTTCCCGTCCTTCTTCTTGGCCACGCTGTGAAGGCTACCCACTGCGGGCTGCCGTGGCAGGCCGCGCGAGGGTTCGGCGGCGGTCGGCGCGATCCGTAAACTGGAGGGGTGATCCGCCTCCTCGACCTGCGTGGTCCCACCGCCGATCTCGCGTCGCTGCTCCCGCGTGCGGGGCTCGACGTCGAGCACGCCCAGGAGAAGGTCCGGCCCATCATCGCCGATGTCGCCGCCCGCGGCGCCGAGGCGGTGCTGGAGTGGGGGGAGAGGTTCGACGGGGTGCGCGCCCCGTCCTTGCGGGTGCCCGGCGATGTGTTGGACGGTGCCCTGGAACGCCTCGATCCCGACGTGCGAGCGGCCCTGGTGGAAGCCATCGCCAGGGTCCGCAAGGTCCACGCCGATCAGCACCGGCCCGACACCGAGACCGTCGTCGTCGTCGGGGGGACGGTGACGCAGCGCTGGCTGCCGGTGGATCGCGTCGGGCTGTACGTGCCCGGCGGGAAGGCGGTGTACCCCAGCAGCGTGGTCATGAACGTGGTGCCCGCGCAGATCGCCGGCGTCGCCTCGCTCGCCGTGGCGAGCCCGCCGCAGGCCGACCACGGCGGATGGCCCCACCCGACGGTGCTGGCCGCCTGCCGGCTGCTCGGCGTGGACGAGGTGTACGCATGCGGCGGCGCCCAGGCGGTCGCGCTGTTCGCGTACGGCGCCGAGGGGATCGGGTCGGTGGATCTGGTGACCGGCCCGGGGAACATCTGGGTGACCGCCGCCAAGCGCCTGCTCAAGGGCCGCATCGGCATCGACTCCGAAGCCGGCCCGACCGAGGTGATGATCCTGGCCGACGACACCGCCGATGCCGCGCTCGTGGCCGCCGACCTGATCAGCCAGGCCGAGCACGACACGATCGCCGCCGCGGTGCTGGTCACGGCCTCGCAGCCGCTGGCCGACGAAGTCGCGGCCGAGCTTCAGCGCCAGGTGCCGCTGGCCAAGCACGCCGAGCGCATCGCAGCGGCCCTGGCCGGTTCGCAGAGCGGCATCGTGCTGGTCGACGACCTTGCCGCCGGCCTCGAGGTGGTCAACACCTACGGCGCGGAGCACCTGGAAATCCACACCGCGCAGGCCCGTGCGGTGGCGATGTCGGTGCGCAGCGCCGGAGCGGTCTTCGTCGGACCGTGGGCGCCGGTCTCGCTCGGGGACTACGCCGCCGGCTCCAACCACGTGCTGCCCACCGGCGGTTCGGCCCGGCACTCCTCGGGGCTTTCGGTGCAGTCGTTCCTCAAGGGCGTGCAGATCATCGAGTACGACGAGCAGGCCCTGGCCGGGATCGCTGACGCGGTGCGGACGCTCGCGGCCGCCGAGGATCTCCCCGCGCACGGCGAGGCGATCGCGATCCGGTTCCGCGGATGACCTACCGGCCCCCTGTCCGCCCCGAACTGCTCGGGGCCCAGCCCTACGGCGCGCCGGTGCTCGACGTGCCGGTCCGGCTCAACGTCAACGAGAACCCGATCGGCCCGGATCCGGAACTGGTGCGGGCGATCGCCGACGCGGTGGCCGCCGCCGCACCGGAGCTGAACCGCTACCCGGACCGCGATGCGGTTGCGCTGCGCTCCGACCTCGCGGGCTACCTCGGGCACGGGCTCGCCGCGGGCAACATCTGGGTCGGCAACGGGTCGAACGAGGTCATGTCGCACCTGTTTCGCGCCTTCGCCGGCCCCGACCGGAGCGCGCTGACGTTCACCCCCACCTACTCGATGTACCCGGAGTACGCGCGCAACGGATTCACCGACTACGTGACCGTGCCGCTGGACGAGGGCTACCGGCTCAGCGCCGAGGCGGCCGTCGCGGCGATCGCCGAGCACCGCCCGGCCCTGACCCTCATCGCCTCGCCCAACAACCCCACCGGCATCGCCGTGGCCAACGACGTCGTGCGCGCGGCCTGCCTGGCCGGCGAGGGGATCGTCGTGCTGGACGAGGCGTACGCGGAGTTCCACCGTGCCGGCACCGGCACCGCGCTGGATCTGCTGGCCGAGCACCCGAACCTGGTCGTCACCCGGACGATGAGCAAGGCCTTCGCCTTCGCCGGCGGCCGGCTGGGGTACCTGGCGGCCCATCCGGCGATCGTCGACGCCCTGCGGGTCGTCCGCCTGCCCTACCACCTGTCGACCCTGACCCAGGTCGTCGCGCGGACCGCGCTTGCGCACCGGGAGTCCCTGCTTGCGAACGTCGAACTGCTCCGCGACGAACGGGACGCCCTGGCCGCCTGGCTGGCGGAGCAGGGCCTGCACGTCTTCGAGTCCGACGCCAACTTCGTGCTGACCGGCCCGTTCGCCGACCGGGAGGCGGTCTGGGGTCGGCTGGTCGATCACGGAGTATTGGTGCGCGTCGTCGGTCCTGCGGGATACTTGCGCATCAGCGTCGGCACGCCGCAGGAGAACGATGCGGTGCGGCGCGCACTGCTTGAGGAGATGCGATGACCCGACGCGGCCATGTGGAGCGGACCACGAAGGAGAGCGACGTCGTCGTCGAGCTGGACCTCGACGGCACCGGCGCCACGGACATCGACACCGGGGTCGGCTTCTACGACCACATGCTGTCGCAGCTGGGCAAGCACGGCCTGATCGACCTGCGGGTGAAGACCACCGGCGACCTGCACATCGACTCCCACCACACGGTGGAGGACACCGCGCTGGCGCTCGGGGCGGCGCTGCGCCAGGCACTGGGCGACAAGTCCGGGATCCGGCGCTACGGCGATGCCCTGGTGCCGCTGGACGAGGCGCTCGTCGCGACGGCCGTCGACCTGTCCGGCCGGCCGTACCTGGTGCATGACGAGCCCGACCTGCCGGTGGGGCTGATCGGCACCTACGACACGACCCTGACCCGGCACGTCTTCGAGTCGATCGTGGCCACCGCGCAGATCACGCTGCATGTGCGGGTGCTGTCCGGGCGCAACGCCCACCATGTCGTGGAGGCGCAGTTCAAGTCCTTCGCACGCGCCCTGCGGTCGGCCGTGGAGCTCGATCCGCGCGTGGTCGGGGTCCCGTCCACCAAGGGGACGCTCGGGTGAGCAAGTCCGTGGTCGTCCTGGACTACGGGTCCGGGAACCTCCGCTCGGCCGAACGCGCCCTGGCGGCGACCGGCGCGCAGGTGACGGTGACCGCCGACCCCGACGCGGCGCTGGCGGCGGACGGCCTGGTGGTTCCCGGGGTCGGCGCGTTCGCGGCCTGCATGGCGGGGATCCAGGCCGTGCGCGGCGGCTGGATCGTCGAACAGCGCCTGGCCGGCGGCCGGCCAGTCCTGGGGATCTGCGTGGGCATGCAGGTGATGTTCACCCACGGCGTGGAGCACGGCGTCGACACCGAGGGCCTGGGGGAGTGGCCGGGCGTGGTGGATCAGTTGAAGGCGCAGATCCTGCCGCACATGGGTTGGAACACCGTCACCGTGCCCGCCGGGTCGCGGCTGTTCGCGGGCATCGAGGATCAGCGGTTCTACTTCGTGCACTCCTACGGCGCGCAGGAGTGGCTCCTGGAGGCCGGCGGGGCGTTCCGGCCGCCGCTGGTGACCTGGTGCGAGTACGGGGGCAGATTCGTCGCCGCCGTGGAGAACGGCCCGCTGTGCGCCACCCAATTCCACCCCGAGAAGTCGGGGGACGCCGGGCTGGCCCTGCTGCGCAACTGGGTCGGGACGCTGTAGCGCGCGCGCAGGTCACTTCACCGCGATGACCACCAGTCCCTGCGCCACCAGGATCTTGAAGACCTGGGTGAGTGCGAACAGCGTCGAATACCCCTCCGCCACCCGGGGGTCGCCGCTGCGGGTCTGTGCGTAGCCGATGATCGACGGGTTCCCGACATACCCCGACAACAGACCGGCCTCGCGCGGCGTGGAGTTCTTCGCTATCCGGGAGTAGATCATCATCAGGACCAGCCCGAGCACCGCCATCACGATCGAGAACACCAGGATCTTGAAGCCGAGGAGGGTGAACGCGTTGGCGCGGAAGTCGTAGCCGGACGCCAGGCCCACGCCGGCCAGGAAGGTGAGCAGGCCGAACTGCCGCAGCGTGAGGTTCGCGCTCATCGGGATCTCCCACACCAGCGGCCCGGTGCGGCCGAGGTACCCCAGGATGATGCCCATCACGATCGGGCCGCCGGCCGAGCCGAGGGCGAGTTTGGCGTCGCCGACCGGGATGCCCGGGACGCCGATCAGGAAGCCGAGCGCCAGTCCCAGGAACAGCGCCACCGCGTCGATCTCGCTGATGCTGCGCTCGGTATCGCCGAGGTACTTCGAGACCTCGCGCATCTTCGCCCGGGGAGCGACGACGCGCAGCCGGTCGCCGAGCAGCAGGATCAGGTCGTCGGTGGCGAGCAGGTCGGCATCTCCGCGGCGCACCCGTGTCACCACCCCGCCGTACTTCCCGGCGATGTCGAGGTCGGCGACGGTGCGCTCGGCGAGGGTCGGGTCGGACAGCAGGATGCGCCGGTAGTCCACCACCTTGCGGTCATGGGCGAGGTGCTCGGCCGCCTCCTCGCCCAGATGCGCCACCGCGGCGGCGACCGCTTCGGGCCGTCCGATGATGACGACGCGGTCCCCGGGGCCCACCTGGTCGGTGAGCTGGGCGATCCCGACTCCCCCGCTGGGTGCTCCGCCCGCCCGCGCCAGGAACGAGAACCGCACGTTCCCGGTCGCCGCACCCGGCACCTGCGACAGGTGAGCGGAGCGGGTCACGGCGATGGTCAGATCGACGAGGCCTCCCACCGGCTGCTCGGGATCCTTCGGGGTGGACGGCACCAGCCGCCGGTTGGCGACGAAGACCATGAGGATGCCGATGATCACCCCGAACGGGTACGCGATCGAGTAGCCCACCGCCACCTCGCCGCTCAATTGGCTCGCCAGGGCCTCATCCCCGCCCGCGGCGGAGGCAGCGGCCGCCTGCGCGGCCCCGAGCGCGCCGGTGCTGGTCCCGACGCCCGAGTAGGCCCCGCCCTGGTAGGTACCGGCCACATCGAACACGCTGCCCATCACCCAGGCAGAGCCGGCCACGACCGTCAGCACCACCAGGCTCACGATCATCACCTGGAACTGGGTCCGCAGCGAGCGCACCAGCCCGCGGCCGGCCGCCAAGCCGACCATGTAGACGAACAGTGCGAGGCCGAGCGTCTTCACCAGGCCGAGCGAGGCCCCGATCTTCTCCTCGGTATCGAAGGCGCCGATGAACAGGCCCACGAACAGCGCCCCCGCAGCGCCGAACTTCAGCGGGCCGAACTGGATCAGTCCGAAGGCGGCGCCGAGCGCGATCGTCAGCGATAGGGCGAACAAGGGGTTGTCGATGAGGAACTGCACGCGTTCTCCCTGTCGCTGGAGGGGCCGATGGCACTGCGCCTGCATTCTTGCAGCGCGGGACTGGGCGCGTCCTGCTCAGCGCACGACCTTTACCGTTATCGGGTGAGCAATCGACTGGAACTCCTCCCGGCCGTTGATGTGGCCGCCGGCAAGGCCGTGCGACTCGTCCAAGGCGAAGCCGGCACCGAGACCGACTACGGCGACCCGCTGGACGCGGCGCTGGCATGGCAGGAAGCGGGCGCCGAGTGGATCCACCTGGTGGACCTCGACGCCGCCTTCGGCCGGGGCGGCAACGCCGACCTGCTCGCCCGCGTGGTGGGGGTGCTGGACGTCAAGGTCGAATTGTCCGGCGGGATCCGCGACGACGCCTCCCTGGAGCGGGCACTGGCCACCGGCTGCCGGCGGGTGAACATCGGCACCGCCGCGCTGGAGGATCCGCAGTGGTGCGCGGCGGCCATCGCCCGGCACGGGGATCGGATCGCCGTCGGCCTCGACGTGCGGGGCACCACCCTTGCTGCTCGCGGCTGGACGGAGCAGGGCGGGGAGCTGTTCGAAACCCTGGCGCGCCTGGATAACGACGGCTGCGCACGCTACGTCGTCACCGACGTCACCAAGGACGGCACGCTGACCGGACCGAACCTCGGGCTGCTGCGCTCAGTCTGCGCCGCCACCGATCGCCCGGTCGTGGCCTCCGGGGGCGTCTCCACGCTGGACGACCTGCTGGCCCTGGCGACGCTCGTCCCCTCCGGGGTGGAGGGCGCGATCGTCGGCAAGGCGCTGTACGCCGGGCGGTTCACGCTGCAGGAGGCGCTGGCGGCGACCGCCCGGTAGCCCTCGGCATCGGTGGCGTGCGCCGGGGTGGTCGGCCCGAGGTTCAGCTGGCCGTGGTGCGGCGCGGGCCGGCTCCGCGGCGGTTGATCGCAGCGTTTCACCGCACGGCTGCGGCGGATCGCTGCGATCAACGCCCGGGCGGACACCCGGGCCCCGCTGCCGGACGGCGCTGACCCACGGACAGCCCGAACCCCGCCGATACGAGATCGTGCTCGTCTTCGACGCGCCGGAATCCACACCCCAACAAGCGTGCCGCCCTCACAGCCGCACCGGGAACCCCGCCTCCGCCAGCGCCGCCTTGACCTGCCCGATCTGCAGGGTGCCGAAGTGGAAGACCGACGCCGCGAGCACCGCATCGGCGCCCGCAGCCACAGCGGGTGCGAAATGGGACAGCTCACCCGCGCCCCCGGATGCGATGACCGGGACCGAGACCTCCCGGCGCACCCGCGAGATCATCTGGGTGTCGTACCCCTGCGTCGTCCCGTCGCGGTCCATGGAGTTGAGCAGGATCTCCCCGGCCCCCAGTGCTGCCGCGCGCGCCGCCCAGGCCAGGGCATCGATCCCGGTCCCGCGCCTGCCTCCATGGGTCGTGACCTCGAAGCCGGAGTCCGTCACCGTCCCCGCCCGGCACCGCCTGGCGTCCACCGACAGCACGACGCACTGCGCGCCGAACCGCTCCGCGGCCTCGCTCAGCAGTTCCGGGCGCGCGAGCGCGGCGGTGTTGACCCCGACCTTGTCAGCCCCCGCCCGCAGCAGCCGGTCGAAGTCGTCGGCGCTGCGCACACCCCCGCCGACCGTGAGCGGGATGAACACCTGCTCTGCGGTCCGCCGCACCACGTCGTACATGGTCGTGCGGTCCGACGACGACGCGGTGATGTCCAGGAACACCAGCTCGTCGGCCCCGGCCGCGCCGTAGGCCTGCGCCAGTGCGACGGGGTCGCCGGCGTCGCGGAGGTTCACGAAGTTCACTCCCTTGACCACGCGCCCGTCGTCGACGTCCAGGCAGGGGATCACACGTACCGCAAGGCCCATGCAGGCCAGGGTAGGACTGCGTAATGTGTGTGCCGTGATCAACCCCGAGCTGGAGCGGCTGGCCGGAGCCAGGTATGTCAGCCTGACGACCTTCGACAGCGATGGAACCCCGACGGCCACCCCGGTCCGGGTGGTCTCCGAAGGCGGATTCCTGCAGGTCCTGACGAGCAGCGGCAGCGGTGCGGCGCAGCGGTTGCGGAGCAACCGGCAGGCCACGGTCGGTCCGTGCGACCTGCGCGGCAGCCTGCAGGGCGATCCGGTGCCGGCCACCGCGACGGTGATCGACGATCCGGAGCTGGTGGCGCGGGTGGAACGTCTGCTCGCAGACCGGTACGGCGCGCTGGTGCGACTGGTCGTGTTGCTGCGCCGGCTGCTCGGCAAAGACGCCTACGTAGCCCTGGCGATCGATGTGCCCGCGCCGCCGCCGGCGTGACGCGTCAGACGCCGAGCTTCGCGGTCGTCAGCGCGGTGATCGCCTCCGCGTCGCCATCGAGGGCCACGTGGTGCTCGCTGCGCCCGAAGGCGAACATGGTCAGCTCCGCCGGTGTCCCGGCGATCGTGACAACCCGCTTGCCGCCCCGGATCTTCACCTCTTCGGCATCGGGCAGATCGGTCCGCCGGGCGCTCACGCCGACCTTGGCGCGGCCGAACAACATCTTGCCGGTGGACCGGAGCCGGTCCCACAGGAACTCCGTCATCTCCGGGCTGAGGTCCCGCGGCTGCCATCCGGGCTGCGCGCGGCGGATGTCCTCGTGGTGGACGAAGAACTCCACGGTGTTGGCCTGCCCGTCGACCAGCGGCAGTCGGAACTGCGACCAGATCGGCGGTCCGTTGCGGATCAGGCGCACCAGCTTCTCGAACGGCTCGGAGGCGGCGCCGTTCTGGACCCGTTCCGTCCACGCAGCCAGCGGGCCCCCCAGGATGCCCAGCGCCGCATCCGGTCGGCCTTCGCGGACAACGAGGTGCGCCGCGAGGTCTCGAGTCGTCCAGCCCTCGCACAAAGTGGGGGCGTCGGGTCCGTACTGCTCCAACAGGTCGCACAGCAGTCGGCGCTCGGTGCGAGCGAGGTCGGTGGTTGACACAGCGCCCATGCTATTCACGCCCCGGCGGGCCCCCGCGCCGGGGTCGCACTGCCCGCCGATCGGCAGCGGCACAATGGGAGCCATGCCCCTCGACCACGACGACCTGCTCGCGGCGGTGCCCGGGCTCCGCGACGGCCTGGTGCCCGCCGTCGCCCAGCAGTGGGACACCGGTGAAGTCCTGATGCTCGCCTGGGTCAACGCCGAGGCTCTCGCCCGGACGCTGGCCACCGGGCGCGCCACGTACTACTCCCGCTCCCGGCGGCAGCTGTGGACGAAGGGCGAGACCAGCGGGCACACCCAGCAGATCCGCAGCGTCGCCACCGACTGCGACGGCGACGCGATCCTGTACGTCGTGGACCAGACGGGCCCCGCCTGCCACACCGGCACGCGGACCTGCTTCGCCGGCCGGGAATTGCTGCCATGAGCAATGACTTCGTGCTGCCGGACGGAACCGCCGCCCCGGATCTGGCCGCCTTCCGCAACCTGGCCGCCGATCGCCGGGTGATCCCGGTGGTGCGCAGGGTGATGGCGGACGGACAGACCCCGGTCGGGCTGTACCGCGCCCTGGCGCAGGACCGTCCGGGCACCTTCCTGCTGGAGTCCGCGGAGCACGACGGGACGTGGGGCCGGTACTCCTTCATCGGCGTGACGACCGCGGCGATGCTGACGGAGCGGGAAGGGGCCGCCCACTGGGTCGGCACCGTGCCGGTGGGGCTGCCCGCCTCCGGGGATCCGCTGGACGCGTTGCGCCAGACCATCGCGATCCTGCACACCAGGCCGCTGCCGGGCCTTCCCCCGCTGACCTCGGGGATGGTCGGCATGATCGGCTACGACGCGGTGCGGCGCTGGGAGGCGATCCCCGACGACAACCCCGACGAGCTCGGGCTGCCCGATGTCGCCATGATGCTGGTCACCGACCTGGCCGTGTACGACCACTCCGACAACACCGTGTGGCTGATCGCGAACGCGGTGAACTTCGACGCGACCGACGAGCGCGTCGAGCAGGCACACGCCGACGCGCTGGCGCGGGTGGACCGGATGGCGCAGCGGCTCGCCGATGGCGCCAGCGTCCCCGCGGCCACCCTCGACACGACGGCCGTCGCCGCACCGCACCGGCGCACGACGCAGGAGGACTACGAGGCGGGGGTGCGCGCCTGTGTCGAGTACATCAAGGCGGGCGACGCCTTCCAGATCGTGCTGTCGCAGCGGTTCACCAGCGCGTGCACCGCCGACGTGCTCGATGTCTACCGGGTCCTGCGCGGGAGCAGCCCCAGCCCGTACCTCTACCTGTTCCGGCTGCCCGACCCCGACGATCCGCAGCGCGTCTGGTTCGACATCGTGGGGTCGTCGCCGGAGGCGCTGGTGAAGGTGACCGGCGGGCGCTGCATGATGCACCCCATCGCTGGCACCAGGCCGCGGGGTGCGACGCCGCAGGCGGACGCGGACCTCGCCGATGAGCTGCTGGCCGACGCCAAGGAGCGGGCCGAGCACCTGATGCTGGTGGACCTCGGTCGCAACGACCTTGGACGGATCTGTGCGCCGGGCAGCGTGCAGGTGGTCGAATTCATGAAGATCGAGCGCTACTCCCACGTGATGCACATCGTGTCCACGGTGGTCGGGGACCTCGCCGACGGACGCACCAGCTTCGACGCGCTGGCGGCGACCTTCCCCGCCGGCACCCTGTCCGGGGCGCCCAAGGTGCGGGCGATGGAGATCATCGACGAGCTGGAACCGGTCCGGCGCGGCCTGTACGGCGGTGTGGTGGGCTACCTGGACTTCGCCGGCGATGTCGACACCGCCATCGCCATCCGGACCGCGGTGCTGAAGGACGGGGTCGCCCACGTGCAGGCGGGCGCGGGCCTGGTCGCGGACTCCGTACCGGCGCGGGAGGACGAGGAGTGCCGCAACAAGGCCGCCGCGGTGCTGCGGGCGGTCGCGGTGGCCAACACGATGCATGGGTTGTCAGGTCGTGCGCCCGCCGCTGGCACAATGGGCCCAACCCACAGCGAGGAGCAGACGTGAGCGAGCACGACAACCACGGCCAGACCCCCGCCGCGTGGACCGCGGTCGGGATCATCCTCCTTGCCTTCCTGCTGGGCACCATCGCCGTCGTCATCGGCAACTGGCCGCTGTTCTGGATCGGCGGCGTCGGCCTGACGATCGCCGGCGCCATCACCGGCAAGGTGATGTCCATGGCCGGTATGGGCGCCAAACCCAAGGTGGAGGCCTAGCCAGCAGCCTGGTTTCCCGGCGGATTCGGCCATATCTGGCGCGCGGCGCGGGGAATCGGCGCGGGGTGCGGCGGCCGTCCACCGCGCACCTCGCGCGGCGCCGGGAATCGGAGCGAGGGGCGCCCCATCGGAGGTTTGGGGGTCCGCGATCGGCGATCCGTGGGCACAATGACGCCATGAACGCCGAAGCCGATGCCTCGCGGGGCCTTGTCGTCATAGTCGAGGACGAGCGTGCGATTGCGGATCTGCTGCGGCTGTACCTGACCAAGGAGGGCTTCTCCGTCCACTGGGTCGCCGATGGCACCGCTGCGCTGGACGACATCCGTCGCCTGCACCCTTCGGCGGTGATCATGGACGTCGGCCTGCCGGGCATGGACGGAACCGAGGTCTGCCGTCGCATGCGGGCGGCCGACGACTGGACGCCCGTCCTGTTCTGCACGGCCCGCGACGACGAGATCGACCGGGTGCTCGGACTCGAATTGGGCGGGGACGACTACATCACCAAGCCGTTCTCCCCGCGCGAGGTGGTGGCCAGGGTCAAAGTGGCGGTGCGCCACAGCACGGGCGCGGCCGCGTCGACGGGGAGCCTCAGGGTCGGCCGGGTCGAGCTGGACCGCAGGAGCCGGCGGGTCACGGCCGATGGCCGACCGGTCAACCTCACCGCGACCGAGTTCGACCTGCTCGAGCATCTGCTGGCCACCCCGGGGCGGGTCTTCTCGCGGGAGGAGTTGCTCACCCAGGTGTGGGGGTACGCGGCGCTGGTGAACACGCGGACGGTCGACGTCCACGTGGCCCAGGTGCGTGCCAAGCTCGGCGACGCAAGCCCGATCCGGACGGTCCGCGGGGTGGGCTACTCGGCGGAGGACCGCCGTTGACTGCCTTCGCCGGTCCTGCGTCGGAGGGCGGCGACCCCGGGGGACGGTGGGACACCGTCGTCGGTCGAACCATCCTCGTCGCAGTGGCTGCCGCCACCATCACCGCATTCGTCGCGCTCGCGGTGTCGATCCCGCTGATCCGCAGCGCAGCCACGGAGCAGGCGCAAGCCACACTCGCCAAACTGGCCGATGTCACGGCCGCCACGTTGGTGGATCCCCGGCCGGGGACGTTGTCGCGGTTGCGCGTGCTGTTGACGAGCCAGGAGACCGAGGCGTTTCTGATCGTGCCGGGCGCCTTGCCGCCGGAGGGGGTGCCCCAGGAGGTCGTGGACCTGCTGTTGGAGGGCGAGCCGGTGTCCGCGCAGATCGAGGTGTCCGGCAGGCTGCTGCTGTTGGAGGGGCGTCCGGTGGGCAACGGCGGCATCCTGCTGGTGGCTCCGACGGAGATCACCAGCGAAGCAGTGCGACGATCCTTCCGAACCCTGCTCCTGGCCCTGCTCCTGGGCCTGGTGGCCGCTGTGGGGGTGGCGGTTGTGGTGTCCCGCCGCGTCACGGCGCCGCTGCGGCGGGTGGCCGAGGGGGCCGAGCAGCTGGTCGCCGGACGCCGGGATGTGCGCGTGGATGCTGCGGGCCCGGCGGAGGTGGCGGAGATCGCCGAGGTCGTCAACCGTCTGTCGGACGCGCTGCAGCACAGCGAGGGCAGGCAGCGGGAGTTCCTGTTGTCGGTGTCGCATGAGTTGCGAACGCCTCTGACCGCGGTAGCGGGGTACGCCGAGGCTCTGGCGGACGGGGTGGTATCGGCCGACGACGTCCCGCGGACCGGGGAGGTCATGCTCGCCGAGTCGCGGCGGTTGGACCGGCTGGTGGCGGATCTGCTCGACCTGTCCCGGCTCGGGGCCGCGGACCTTCGGGTCGAGGGCCGGACCACCGATCTGCGGGTCCTGATGAGCCAGGCGGCGGCGGTCTGGCGCGACCGCTGCCAGCGGGAGGGGCTCGCGCTCACCGTCGACGCCACTGATGAGCCCGTAGTGCTCACCACGGATCCCGACCGGGTGCGGCAGATCGTCGACAACTTGGCCGAGAACGCCCTGCGGGTGACACCGGCTGAAGGGGTGGTCGTGCTGTCCCTGCGGAGGGAGCCCGGATGGGCGGTGCTGCAGGTGCGCGATTCCGGGCCGGGACTGTCGGACGCCGACCTCGCAGACGCCTTCGAGCCGGGGGTGCTGTACTCGCGCTACCGGGGCGTGCGCCCCGTGGGGTCGGGGGTGGGTCTGGCCCTGGTGGGGCGTTTGGCGGCCCGCCTGGGCGGCTCCGCAACCGCGGGCGCGGCCCCCGAGGGCGGAGCTTCCTTCACCGTTCGGCTGCCGCTTGACCGCGGCTATTGATGGCCCTCCGATCCCTGGGGCGAGGTGCTGGCGCTGCCGTGCGAGGGGCATCGGCAAGGCTGGTCGGGGTTGCTCGCAGGTGCAGCGGTTCGAGGTCTTGCGGCCGGTGCGAGCCGGCCGCTGTTGCGGGTGCACACCCACCGACGCGTTGGACCTGCACCGCGGGCCCATCCGCAATCCGTCGCGCGGCCGCGGCCGATGGGCGAACCCACCCTCACCCGCCATCTGCACACGCGGCCGACCGCAGTGATGACCCCCGATGCCTGGCCGGAATGCCACCTTGGCGATCGGCTGATGCCGCGCTGACCCCCGGCCCAAGCCGCCCGACGGATGCGGATACGCTGCCTAGCACCGG
>CAZECO010000046.1:0-19532 GCA_964510455.1 uncultured Actinomycetes bacterium | reverse complement strand
TGCGGCACCACGCCGAAACAAGATCAACTCTTACACCACGTCCCTGGACTCAACTACGAGTCACCGATGGACCGTCTGGTACTTATTGCCGTAGCGGCGGGGCTGTCCCTCGCACTGGCGCGTTTCGTGGTGCTCCTCATACGCAGCATCGCGCTCCTGGTGTTCGGGGCAATCGCAGTCTTTTCGAATGACGAAGTCCGACGCGCCCAGGCTATCCGTGTCCTTGAGCTCTTCTATGAGCGAACTGACCCTCCTCCTCCCGACCGGGCCATTGATCCATGAACCTGGTCCGGGTTGTCTCGCCCCACCTGACAGAAATTCTCTAACAGGAAACCAAACTCCTGACAAGGTGACTGCGCCCTGTCTCTGGCGGGCCGGGTTCGCTGTGCGACTACTGCTTCCTCTCCGCCGCCGGCTCTGAGCTCAGGTGTGTCCGCTTACTGCGGCGTCAATGTCCCGCACGGCGCGCGGCAGCCTGACCGCCAGCTGTTCGCTTCGTCGGCTGGGGTACTCGATGGACAGGATGGTGCACCGGTGCCCGTCGACGCGGTCAGTGCCCAGCACATCGATCTGCGCGATCCGGTTCCGTCCACCCCTGAAGATGATGGCGTCCCCCGCAACGACAGCCTCGTCGTGCGTCCAGCCGTAGCCCGTCCGGTACCACACATCGAAGGGCCGTCCCGCTACAGAGAGCCCGGCTGCCCGCCAGGCCCGATCGCGAGCGTCCTGCAACGACTCGACCGCTTTCGGAAACGACTGCCAACTGACGAAGTCGTCCAGATCGGTCTCAGCAAAGCCGGGAAGCCACTGATTGTCGCCATTCAGGCGCCGCAGCCGTAATCGGCCATAGCGCCACGGGGTGCGCACCTCGTCGATGGAGGCGACCTCGACCCAGCGGATACGCTGCGATCGCAGCGCACCGACGACGCGGAGCGTGTCTCCTTCCAAAACGACACGCCGACGAAGACACAGCATGCCGAAGATGAGGCACACAGCGGACGCGACGATCGCCACCGAGGCCACGAAGTGGCCGGCCATAGAACGCGATCCCTCCCACAAGCCGCCCGCACCGCCCAGCACTAGCAACGACACGAGCAGCCACATGGCGCAGATCAGCAGCTGGTATGGCAACTGCTGTACTACGCCGCGTTCCCCCATGCGCCCAGTATGGAGCAGTCCAGTCAGCGTCCCACCGCCATCGAGCTCGCAACTTAGCACCATTAAGGGTCCGAGGAGATCAGGAAACTGCTGGCGAGACACTCGCTTAGCGGCGCCCGAAAGACCCAGGATGACTAGCCAAGGCAATCTGCCAGACTCAAACCGTGGATCGGCCGATCTCTCGCCTGGGCACGATGGCTGCGTCCATGACCCTGTCTGTGGAGGAGAGGGCCGGTTGGTTCCGTAGGAAGATCAAGGGCCGCGAGATTGGTTTCCTTGACTGGACGATCGACGGTGTACCGCTTCGAGTGGTCATTGCTTGGCCAAACGGTGCCATCGCCGGGGAAGTCACGCCGATCCGAAACGAGCGTGCGGAACGCGAATACCGCATCGACTACCTCCGAGCCCTGTTGGGCGGGCTTGTCGGCTCGGAGTCCGCAGTCATGCCGGACGGGCGGGTGCCGCTTCTCGTTTGCCCTCACGACTTCGATCTCGGGTGCCGCGCCCTGACTACCGAGGTGGTTTCTGACGGTGACACCGTCGAATGGCGCGACATCGCTTGGCAGGCGGCCTCGGAGCCCCTCCACCTCGCGGAGCAGGAGATGCCGGTCATCAGCCTGACCTTCGATCGGGTGCAATACGAGAAGGTCGTGCGAGGGCTGCTTGAGGTTGATCCCGCGCGTTCCGATTGGGCGGGCGCCCTCGCCGGGTTGATCCGGCAGCGCATGCAGGACGCCCCCGAGTACTACGAGTTCGTGACCGTGCACGACATCAAGGCGGTAGGCCCAGACGAAATCGTGGTCATCTTCAACCAACACGACTCGCCCGCCACTCGTGGCGTGCGAGTCCAGCGCCAAGATATCGAGTCTAACGAGTTGCTGGGAAGTAGCCCATTGGATGAGGTGGCGTGGTATGTCGCACTCCTCACAGTGGAGGAACCCCTCCCCCTGAGCGATTTCGATCCGGCGCCCGACGGCGTCTACTGGCTTCGTCCCCAGGAATGGCTGCCGTGACCTGGGCAAGCGCGGCAGCCGCACAGTTGTGGCATAGGAAGAGAGTGCGTTGATGGCCGTTCGGACCGTGCACCGGGAGGCCTCTTTGCTGTTCGTCGCGCATGGGGTTCCTGATGCTCGGAAATCACTGGCTCTCGGTGAAGGCGGAATCATCTTGCACCAGGGGGACGAGACGTTGCTTTTTAGGTGGGCTGACCTGGAAGGGGTCGAGTTCCGGTTAGCCGGGATAGCCCGGGCGCAGGCCTCGGGAAGGGTTCGCTTCGCCGAAACGTTGCTACGCGGTCTGTACGCGGCGTTGGCTGCAGTGCTGTTCGTCGTGTCGTTGGGCGGTCTGGGCGGCGCTGCCCTTGGTCAGGGAAGCACCATTTGGACCACCCCCTTTTTGAAGGGCCGGCCCCGGACCTTCGCGGTCAGCTACTCCGTCCCGATGAGCTGGCCGCGCCAACCGACTGAACTGGAACTGCGCTGGTTCGAAGTCGTCATCAACAAGCTGGCTGGTTCCCCAGGACGGCTCGATACCGTGGGCATGGCCGGGCTGCTCGACAGCGCGGCGGGCATCCGCGAGTTCGAAAGCAGGGTTCCGGAGTTCGTGGCATGAGCTGGCATCAACATTTTCGCCGGAACACGGGAGGGCATCGACATCAAGGTGTGGATCGGTCCTGACGGCGAGATCATGACGGGCTACCCCACCAACACTCGAAGGCCTCCATATCCATGACCATGGATATGGAGGCCTTCGAGTGGGCACAAGGCTTGTTGCGCGGTCTCTTGATCTCGCTGAATGACCGCCTACCAGGCCAGTCGCTGGAGCTGTTGGGGGAACTTGTCGATGCAGCGGAACTTCCATTGGCCATGGACCTACTGCTGCGGGCCTTGGAGCGTCATGAGGTGGCGCTCATCTCGGATGAGATTGTTCAGTTGGTATCGGTCGCTAACCGAACAGGAGTGTCGTCGTCATATTTGGAGTCTCTGAGTTAGTGGGCGCCAGCGCACGCATTCAGAGCCTGATGCTCCTATCTGGTGTCAAGCCCGACGCGGGGCCCCTGGCGATGGTTGCGACAAGACCCATGACCATGAGGACGTATGCCACGAGTACTTGACGGCCGAGCCGGTCGTAGACGCGGGTCTTCAGCATCGTCCGATCGCCATGCACACTCGGCCGGCCGGATCCCGGTCCTGAGCGGTCGATAAACTTCGGCACAGCTCCCCCTCACTCACCCAATGATTCCCGACGGGTCCCGACGGACCAAAACAGCAGAGTGCGGACGCACCGCGAAGGGCCCTTGGCCGGCGGAGTTCCCGCCCCGACGGCGGGTAGGGAGGCCCGCCCCGGGGTCGCGACGCAACTTGAGCTCGAGCGGAACAACACCAGGCCCTTGGTTCTCGGTGCTGGGCCCAGGACGACCTCGGTGCATGGCTGCGCCAGAAGCCACCCACCAGCGTCGGTGCGGCTCCGTGTGGGCCCGCTCCGCCTGCGTTGGATCGCGGCGGGCTTCGACATCAGGCTGACGCCGCCGAGGCAACAGCGAGATCAGACCGAGGCGTTCAGCTTCCCGACGAATACACCGGAACGAATACGAGCACTTACCGATAGAACTTGTCTGTATTCCTCGCTGTTCGTGTTCCTCCCCGACCCTGCTGTGGGGACGGACTCGTAGCGGTATCCGTTGCAGGGAAATGTGTTCCGCCTCGGTGGCAGCATCTTAGTGGTCCCTCGCGCGAGGCGATTGTGTGCGCGACACGCCCGTATCGCGCCGATATGAAAGAGAATTCAAGCAAAGTCATCAGCTTGGGGGGCGACTCAATGGCTAGGCACGAACTGGTATCGCTGGGCGAGATCAAGGCGATTCTGGCTGAGCACTTCGATGCTCCTGGGCACCTGGGTTTGACAAAGTCGGGCTGGTCGAAGGCCATCAGTGGTTCGGTCTGCGGCGATGTGTGGATCTACGTGTGGATCGACATCTACAAGGTGCGTGGTGCGGTCACTGTTGAGCATTTGGTCACCAGTTTCCGGGGGCTTCGTGAGTTCCAGGAAACGATTGAGGCGTTTAGCGCTGCCGAGGTGGTCAGTTGTGAGTACGACGCGTCCGGGAAGCCTGTCCAAGTGGTCCTGCATGCTCCGAGGCGACAAGATCAAATCGTGCTGGAGGACGCCGGCTACGACTTCGAGGACCAGCCCGAACCGGCGCGGCTCTTTGCTCGCGGCTTGATCCGGCGTGGTCGGCGAGTGACAAGTGAAGGCGCGTGAGTCGAGGCTCGGGCGACGTGCCGGGCGTCGTGATTAGCCGCCCTCGGCCGTCCCTGCCCTCGTAGCCCTACCGGGGCTGGGTTGTGCCGATACCGTGTTTTGGTGTTCGGTCGGAGCCGCTCATCGAAAACTCCCGCGCGCGAGGATCCTTCGGTCGCCCGCGTGGAGGCGCTCCTTCGCGGCGCCGCAACGCACCTCGAAGCGACGGCCCCGGCGCACCGGGGCAGCAGACCCACAGCACGCACGCCCTGTGGATATGCGCCAGCTACACGATCGAGGACTCCCGGACGTGGCTGATCTACGAGGACATGCACGGCGGCCTCGTGTGGGGCCGAATCCCCGGCGGCGCCGCCGCGTCTGAGGTTGTCGACGCCCGGTTCAGTGCGGGCGGTCATGCCGCCCCAGCCGAGGTGCTGGCCTGGCTGCAGGGCCAGGCGCCCGATCCGTGGGCGAGCAGGGATGGCTGGGGTGATGACGGCGTGCTTGAAGAGTTGGTGGGCAAGGTCCGCAGTTCCTGAACGCCGAGCATCAGCCGTCCCCGCGTGCACACGTCGAAACGACCGGATGCCTGCCGCACCCGCTTGCTCCGGGGCACAGTCGATGCGCTATTCCGTCTCTCCCAGCTCCCAGTGCCCGGAAGAGCCCGGAATCTGCACGATCCGGGTGCCGGCCCTGTACAGCTCCAGCGCGCCGGGGGTGTAGGGGTGTCTGTCCACGTGCCGCCCGCCCCTCACATCCACCAGCACGCTGAGGCGCAGCATCGACTTCTTGGCCCGGCTCATCGCCCGTCGCCACGGCCGGCCCTCCTCCGGCAGCTCCCACCCCGCCCCGAGGTATGAAACGACCAGATCGGCCCCCACGAAATGCCCGATCGTCAGGTTCATTCCCGGTCCGCGGTTCAGCTCCATGAAGCGGTGCGGCAGCTGCTCGCCCAAACCGCGGAACTGCTGCGGCCGAACCCACACCCTGTTCAGGGCGCCCAGCTCCTGCTGCGCGGCCCGCAGGTCCAGCCCCCGCACCTCGCAATACCTCGACGGGGGCGGCGTACCTGATGGCCGTAAACCCCAGAACGACTCCGCCGCCAAATAGCATTCGATCCCCGCCAACCAGCTCGGCAGGAGCTCGTCAACCAGCTCGTCCGGGTCAGCGTGGAACTGCAGCTGCATGGTGGCCATGCCGCGATCATCCCTCCCCTTCAGCAGCCCTACTTGTCGTAGGGCACGAAGTACATCTCTATGCCGAACTCCTCGAGATCGTTGATCGCCTCGGCCTCCCGCGCTTAACAGGCGCGCCGCGGGAGTCGACCCTACCCAGTGTCTGCGCCCAAGTGTCGCCCCTGTTTCTGTTACGGTCCGATGATGATCAGGATCGGCCATGCCAGGGTATCGACGCGGGAGCAGACTCTGGACGGGCACGGGCGCCGAGGCCTTGGGCGGCATGCCCGCCGCGCGGGGGATCATCACCTGTGTGGAGATCCCGATGCCTGACCAAGTTGTTGCCGCGTTCTTCGAGGACCTTGCCCGAGCACTCGATTATTGGGTCGACGCGGTAGCCACGACCGTCGAGTCCCCCCAGGACAGCAGCCGGTGGATGGAGGATATGGCGCCGTACCAGCGGCTCAGTGAGGCGCTTGGGGGCCGAACGGTCGAACTACGACTTGCCCTGGAAGAAGGGATGCGCGGCCTGCTGCTAAGCGCTCTCGTGATCGTGGATGGCGGTACCGCGAGCGCCGAGATAGGACGAGTCCATCTCACCGATACCGAAGGCCACGAACTCGCAGAGGGCCTGCATGAACTATTTGTCGACCACCTTATTGAGACCGGTCGGCTGGAGTAGGAGTGAGCGAGACGTTCCTGCGCGCTGCGGCAAGGCGAGCGGCGAAGTTGGTGTCTGTCACTGGCTCGCTTCCGGGGGCCTGCAGAAGGGTCGCTGTTCGCCCAGCTGTTGTGGTTACCATAGGTGCCGCCTGCCCCCCGACGCCAGCACAGGATCTCGACGAAGCTGCACACGGCGCCCGACTCACCGCGATCGGCGAACTCAACGCCGAAGACCTCACCCCGTCACCAGCTTCATCGACGCCCTCGTCACCCACCAAGCTCTGGGTGCTGGCTAGCGGCAGCTGATCAGGGTGGCGCTACGGGACGCCGCTCGATCTGGCCGGGCGAATCGTTTTATCGGGGGGCCAATCGATGATTCGCTACATGAAGGTCGATTGGCTGCATGACCTTGCGGGTTTCCCCGCCGTCGATCACCTCGCTGTAGAGCACGACAGGCTCTTCCGCGAGGTCGTGCAACCAATTGACCTTCATGTACCTGCCGCTGCCATCAGTCTTCGAGATAGTCCGGCAATAGACCCTTCTCGGCCAACTCGACATCTCGGCCGCAAGCTCAGCCGGGGCTGATTACCCGGCACCGCGTACCCGAGAAATACAGCTCGGACGGTGCTGCCGACTGCGGGAAACTGCAGCAAGGGCGGCCTCGGCTCATCGTCGATCAACGTGATGACCACCAAACCGCTCTCACACTCATCGACATCGACGAAGACGCCGTAGGCCTCATGCGACACGACCACACCCTCAACCAGCTCTCCCGGCCTGCGCGATCCCACATCAACCACCATGCACGATCTTTCGAAGGCGCTCAGCAGGTCGCGCTTCTCGCCTGTAAGTGCGATCTCCGTGCCCGGCGGACTTCCGAGGTACTCACGTCGAAACTGCGTGTGCGGCGCTCGTCGTTGGAGACGGTCGTCGGAATCCGGACATCAGGACTTTTGCCGCCGAAGTTATCGAACCATCACCCTAGATCGTTGCGCTGCGGTCGGGATGGGGCCGCCGCCCCCGCAAAGGGTCCGCTGCAGCCACATTCGGCTCGGCTTTGAGCATCGACACTGATGCCGCGCGTACCGGAAACGAACGTTTCCGGCACGGCGGTGCAACAGCCTTCCGACGGATCGCGCCTGAGCGTGCCCGGTCTGTGGAGTTCATCGCTCTTTGGCGGCGTTCTGTGATCGCTCCATGTCGCCAGGGGTGGTTTGGAGGCGCCGTATCGCGCAAGAAGGGCGAGGGGCGATGCGGGTTACCAGACTCGAGCAGTCAGGAACGGGGACTACGGGTCCAAGATCTCGATCTTGAATTCGGTGCATCAAGGGTCAGGGGCAATCGCCAGGGGTAGTCCAGCGCATCGCTCCTTGAGAGTCCGCAGATGCAACACCTAATCGATGCTTCCTGCGACGGAACCAGTCTTCCTCCTAAGCGCTTCAAGGTTGCGGGCGGTGCGATCGATTCACCCGGGTCCCCCCAGCAGTTGCAGCGCGACGGCGGCCCGGGCCTGGACATGACTCCAGGATGGGTCCGCGAACCACTCGGCGTCGGGAGCCGATGCACCGTGCAGTTCTCCGACTCGGACGACGAGGGCAACGACCTGAGCGACCGCGTCGGCCTCACGCTGGTCTCGGAGGATCGTCCCGACCGATCCCGCCGGGTCGTGGTAATCCCACCAGGTGTCGTCGACCAGCCAGTGGACCGCGTTGGTCAGATCCGGCCAGCGCGGGTCACCGCCAGCTTCATCGAAAGCCGGCGCCTCATTGGCGAGCAATTCGAGGGCAGCCAGTACATCCGCTCGTCGGTCCGGCCATTCCACGTCCATTCGGGCATCGTTGCATCACCAGACGCCCGACCCGTGCAACAGTTCTTGCCGTCCGGTTTCCGGGCTCCCCCGTCGCCGGACCGGCAACAGTGGCCTGGGCCAATGGAATCCGCCATCTCAGAAATCAAAAGGTTTTCAAGACACCCGTTGCACGGTCGGTTCGCAACCGCTGAAACGCATCGCCCGCGTGGCGACGGGGGTGGTGGGTGTCTTGGAAAGTTGTCGCAACGCAATTCGTCTCAGTTCGCCACGGGGACGGGGTTTGTGAGTCAGGATGGCCGGATGAGGCATCTGGGGTATACGCGGGTGAGCACTGCGGGCCAGGACGCGAAGCTTCAGTTGGACGCGCTCGTCTCGGCGGGCGTGCAGAAGCGCGACGTGTTCTCCGACGTCACCTCCGGCAGCAGGAACGCGGTCGAGCGGCCGGGGATGAAGAAACTGCTCGACTACGCGGTGGAGGGCGACACGGTCGTGGTGTGGCGGGTCGACCGGCTGGGCCGTTCCCTGATCGACGTTCTGAACACGGTGAACCTGCTGCGCGAGCGGGGGGTGCATGTGCGGTCCATCTCGGACGGCATCGACCCGGCCACGTCGACGGGCCGGCTGATGCTGAACATGCTCGCGACGCTGGCCGAGTACGAGCGCGAGCTGATCGTGGAGCGGGTCAACGCTGGCATCGCTGCCGCGCGGCAGAACGGCACCCGCTTCGGCCGGCCGCTGTCGGATCCGGCGGTGGTCGCCGACAAGCTCGCGATCGCCGCCGACGCCCGCGCGAAGGGGCGCACCGCCGAGGACGCCGCCCGGCTGGTCGGCTGGAGCCGCGCCACCCTCTATCGCCACCAACAGGCCCTCGCCGCCCGCGAGAACGCGTCGATGTAGCACGTGCCATGGACGGGTTGGAGCGCTGGCGGATCCTTCGGCTCCACGTCGAGGACGAGGTCCCCCTCGCCTCGCTGGCCCGAGACACAGGGATCAGCGCACGCACCCTGCAGCGCTGGCACCAGCTCTACCGCGACGGCGGCGGCGCCGCCCTGGACCCGGGTCGCCGCAAGGACGCCGGCACGCGGCGCACCGCTGCCGAGACGGTGGCGTTCATCGAACGGCTCGCGCTGACCAGGCCGCGCCCCAGCCTTGCTGCGCTGCATCGGCTCACCGTCGTGGAGGCCGAGCGATGCTGCCGGCCCGGGCCGAGCTACTCGACCGTCCGCAAGATCGTGCTCGCGCTGGACCCTGCGCTGGTCACCCTGGCGCTGGAAGGCCCCGCGTCCTACCGCGACCACCACGAGATCGTGTTCCGCCGCCGCGCCGATCGGCCGAACGAGATCTGGCAGGCCGACCACACCGAGCTGGACATCCTCATCACCGGCGCGGACGGGAAGCCCGACCGACCGTGGCTGACAGCCGTTATGGACGACCACTCCCGCGCGGCCTGCGGGTACATGGTCTTCACCGGGGCGCCCTCGGCACTGAACACCGCGCTCGCGCTGCGGCAGGCGATCTGGCGCAAGACCGATCCGGCGTGGGCGATGTGCGGGATCCCCGACGTCCTCCACGTGGACCACGGCTCCGACTTCACCAGCCGCCACCTCGAGCGCACATGCCTAGACCTGCACATCCGCCTCATCTACTCGATCGTCGCCCGGCCCCAGGGCCGGGGGAAGATCGAGCGCTTCTTTGGGACCGTCAACACCGAACTGCTCGCCACGCTCCCCGGGCACCTGGGCCCCGGAAACCGGAACCCGCGACCCGTGCTCGACCTCGCCGGGCTCGACCGGGCGATCGGCGGCTTCATCGCCACCTACAACCACCGCATCCACCAGGAGATCGGGGCCACCCCGCGCGACGCGTGGGTCGCCGACGGCTGGCTGCCGCGGATGCCGGACAGCCTCGAACAGCTCGACGGGCTCCTGCTCACCGTCGCCAAGCACCGCACCGTGCAGCGCGACGGGATCCACTTCCAGGGCCAGCGCTACCTCGCCCCCACCCTCGCCCCGTTCGTCGGGCACACCGTCACGATCCGCTACGACCCGCGCGACATCTCCGAGATCCGGGTCTACGACCGGGACACCTTCATCTGCGTCGCCGTCGACGAGGCGCACCCGAACGTCCGGTACAGCCTGCGCGACATCGAATCCGCACGTCGGGCCCGCCGGCGCGAGCTGCGCCGCGCCATCAACGACCACATCCCCACCGTCGCCGGCCGCGAGGAACCCCGCGCCGCGCAGCCGGCCCCGCGCAGGCGCCGCCTGCGGACCTATGAGGAGGACGAGTGATGAACCAGGCCTTCATTGCCACCAAGGAACACCGGCGGTTCACCGAGTTCGCCAACGCAGTGCGCCACGAACGCACCATCGGCATATGCCACGGCGAAGCCGGCGTCGGGAAGACGATCTCCGCCCGCCGCTACGCGAACTGGGACGCCCTCGAGCCCTACATCAACGGGTGGGGGCCGCGCGGCGACCAGGACGCCAAGCACTACGCCCTCGCCTACCGATCACGCACCGTGTTTTATACGCCAGAGGTCCTCTGCCGGCCCAAGGAGCTCATGCACGACGTCAACCACTGGCAGATCAAGGTCGGAATCTGCGCCGACGAGCACCTCCGCTCGATGGACCCCGCGGCCGCGACCGTGAAACAGCGCGACGTCACCAGACTCGTGGAGCTCCTGATCATCGACGAGGCGGAACGGCTCACCCCGGCAGCGCTGGAGATGCTCCGCGACAAGCACGACCGCACCCACCTGCCGATAATCCTCATCGGCATGCCCGGCATCGACCAGCGCTTCCGCCACTACCCACAGCTCTACAGCCGCCTCGGCTTCTCCCACCGCTACCGCGCACTGGGCCGAGACGAACTGCTGTTCGTCCTCGACCGCCACTGGAAACGGCTCGGCCGCACCCTGGACCCCGACGACTTCACCGACGCCCAAGCCATCGCCGCGATCGAACGGATCACCCGCGGCAACTTCAGGCTCCTCGAACGGCTCTTCCCCCAGATCAGCCGCATCCTCAGGATCAACCAGCTCGAAACGATCACCGATGACGTCATCGAAGCCGCGGCGAGCGTCCTCGTCATCGGCAACTAGCAAATGCCGTGGTCACGAAACCGCGATCATCGACGAACACCAACCGGGCCATGCTCCTCGGATTGGTCAGGGTCAGTACCGACAACCAGATCACCCAGCGGCAATACGACGCACTGGTCCCCATCTGCTGGAAGGTCTTCGAGGAGAGGTCCGGGGGCAAGCTCGCCCTAGACGACCGGCCAGACCTCCTTAGGGCACTGTCCCAGATCCGCCCCCACGACCTGCTGTGCGTCCAAGAGGTCAAGTGCCTTGGCCGCAACCTCCCGGAAGGGCTGATCGTTCTCAACGACCTGTTCCGGCGCGGCATCGGCGTCAAAGTGCTCGAGGGCATCGCCGCCGGCGAGCACACCGAGCCCTCCCTCATCCTCGACCTGGCCCATGCCCTGGCCGAGGACCGCCGCCGCAACATCGGCCGCAAGACCCGGAACGGATTGGAAGCCGTCCGTCAGCGTGGGCAGTTCGTCGGACGCCGACCCGTGGTCGACGACGACAAGCGCGCCAGGATCTTTGCCCTCCGGGAGCAGGGAGAGTCCATCCGAACCATCGCGACCGCAGTCGGCGTCTCCATCGGCGTCGTCCACAAGACCCTCACTCACGCCGAACCGGCACCGGTCGGCGCAGAGACCCGCGAATAGCACGCGCCGGTCGGTCCTACGCGGCGGAGTGGGGCGGCCGCTGACCGGGACGGTGGAGTTCGGCGCGTTGGTGCGTTCAGTACCCGTCACCGACCGCGAGTACCGGCGTCAACACCGCCACTTGATCCAGCCTCGTGTGGGAGGATCTCCCCATGCAAGCAGTGTTACGGAGCTTCGCCCTGGACCCGGAGCCGATCAGCCTTCCTGCTGATGTCGCGGAGTTCAGGATGAACGCTCGTTTGATCGTTGGCCCTGCGGATGGTCCTGGGGAGGAGTCGTTCGACGTCACAGTATGTTCGCCGCAGTGGCTTGGCCAAGCTTGTCGGGTGTCGGGCGGCATCTACGACGCGCGGCACCACGTCGTCGTCGACGTGGGCAGATTCGATCAACGAGCCTTGAAGGAGTGGTTCGCCGCCAGGGTGCGACGGCTAGAGGGAGGTGACTGGGGCCAGATCGCCGAGCGCTTGGGTCGGCTCGGCTATTGGGAGTTCGAGGACTAAGTACCCTCCACGGGTTGAAATCCCCTCTGACGGCCGGCCCAGAGGACTCCATCAAGAGGGGCTCTCGCGACCTCGATCTGGGCGGTGACGACGCGCCAGCCGCGCGCGACTCGCGGCGGAATGGGGCAGGTCGGCTGTGACCGCGACGAGCATATTGACGCACTCTGCCCCCTGGCAGTCGCGTGGCATCATCGGTCCATGCCGGAGGAACTCGGTGCTGGGCAGCGTCGGTCAGTCGATCACTCGGGCCGGACTGCGCGGACGGCGTAGTTGGTGGAAGAGTTGTACGCAGTCATTGAGGAGCTTGAGGCAATGCACCCCGGACGAAAGTTCCCGCTGGATGGCCACCTTGTTGGCTCGATTGGCGAGGTCGCGGCCGAGGCGATGTTCGACATTGAATTGGTTCGGGCATCGTCGACGGGACACGACGCGATCGCTGGGAACGGTCGCCAAGTCGAGATAAAGGCGACCTATGGAGCCAGTGGTGTCGCGGTGCGTCAGACCTCCCATGGCGCCGCCGCAGCGCTCATCGTGTTGAAGCTCGCCAGGACTCCAGGCGTCCAACATGAGGTGGTTTTCAACGGTCCCTTGGACACTGCACTTCAAGCTGCCGGGAGTTACGGCAGCAATGGTTAAGCTCGGATTGCTCTAAGCCGACTGCGCACCCTCGATCAGTCCGTTCAAATGGAGGAACGCGTTCCGCGCCGTCGCCCCTGACGCGGCGGTAGGGGTCAGGTCGCTGGAGTTTGCGGCACGGCTTGCTCACTCGGAGAGTCCAACTCTGCGCGCCTTGCTGAGGCGACGACTCGAGCCTACTGGCTTCCGTTCGGTCGGTCGGTCACGGCCGCCGTTGAGGCCTCCGCCTCCCCTCGAGGTGGTCCCGGGCCGGAGCTCCGGGGTAGTTGTCGAGCCGTCAGCTGCCATCTGAGTCGTCGGCTGGCCAAGCACGGTAGACCAAGCCCTTGTCTCCCATGGACGTCACCGTGAGCACGTTGCCGTCGACCTGCGCGGTGAACCCGTCACCGAGCACGGACACCACATGGTTGTCCTGGCCGGCCAGATCGGCCGGGCAGTCACCGTCGGCGGCCAGTTCCGGCAGGAGCACCTCGGCCCCCGACTGCACCCACCTGCCCGACAGCGTGCGGCACCCGGTGCCGGCGGTCAGAGTCCCGTCGGACAGCAGCACCAGCGTGGCCGGCTGTCCATGTACCGACTGGACGGTGTCGCCGCTCACCAGTGACTCGAGCGTCCACGAGGTGTCGACGAGCGCCTCGGTCGGCACCGCCGGCCGTGGGTCGAACACCAATGGCGTGGGCCCGTCGAGTTGCAGCTGTCCACTCGCGATTGACCAGGACCGCACTTGGACGAGCGCATCGACGTAGGCCGCCTCCACGTCCATGACTGCCGGATCGCACCCCATGTCGGTGGACGACACCTGGTCGAAGCGAACTGCTGAGCCATCGAGCAGAACCCTCGCGCCGTAGCTGTTGCAGGCCGATCGTCCGCCAGCGGTCGTCCCGTCGATCGACAACGTCACGGGGTAGCCGTCGACGACGTCGATGCCCTCGGCCAGAACCCAGTCGCCGGCCAGCGTCGCCGACGCGGGCGAGGTCGCCGCCGTGTCTCCGGGCTCAGCACACGCGGCCAAGGCAGCCACCACCGCCGCCATCAGCATGATCGAGCCCGCACGCATGCTGACCTCCTCCGGTGATCTCGTTGAGACTCGGGACGTACGTCGCGGCAGGTTGGTTCAGCAGCACTCCCTCTCCTGGACCGGTCGATCCAGATAGCAGAAGACCCGCCGCGCACCGTCGTAACTCCATCATGGTCCTGCGACTCAGCCCAGGTCTGGGGGGCCCTGCGCCCCTGCTCCTAGGTGCGTCCGCAGGCGGCGATGTGGGGCAGGTTCACCAGGGTTCAGAGGGGACGGTCACCCGGGGGGCGGAACGCCACGAGCAGCCGCTCGATGTGGGCCGGCTCCGATCCCCGGTTCGAGGCGACGCATCGGCGACCAGCGCCCCACCGATCGGCGCCAGCCCCTTGGCGGGGCGGGGCGCCGCCAGACATGATGGACGACCAGCCGATGGCCGTCCGAAGCGCTCGACCGCCACCGGCCACTGTTCTCGTGTCCCTGCCGGTCTCAGACCGAGGCGAGGAATCCCTGCTCTGCATGGGCGGCAGCGTTGAGGGCTGCTCGGCGGCTGCTGCGCCCCTCGGCAGGCCGCCGGCACCGGTCCCGGTGGGCAGCCGGCCGGTCAGCCCGCCCTCGCCGAACCGCACCGTGCAGGAAGCCGGCTGGTACGCCGTGGGGTCCCCGGGGCTGGGCAGGGCTCAGCTGTCTACGGGTGCGCGACGGTTTCCTCGGCGAGGGCGTGCTCGGTGAGGCGGGGGTCGTCGGCGGGCGCTGGGGCCAGGGAGCCGACGATCGCGGCCAGGACGTTGACCGGGACCGGCGCGGGCGGGTTGTCGTCGCTGCCGAAAATCGGTCCGGGGCCGGCGGAGATCCTCATGCCATCGCGCCAGACGGTGATCAGGTCCTCCCCTTCGGACGGGCTGGGTCGTTCCATCCGCGCCTCGGTGCCATCCGCGGAGACCACAGCACCCGGGTAGGCGGCCTCGAGGGCGGGGGTCGGGTGCTCGGGCTGGTAGTCCACTTCGTAGTGCGCGGCCTGCCCGTCGGGTCCGGTCAGGTCGACGTACCACGCCAGCTTGGCGGGCCGGTAGGTCGGCGGCGGGCCGTACCGATGGGCGACCACCTGCAGGTCCGCATCGTCGCTGGTGGGCTGCCAGTCGACGTCGGTCCCGGTTGTGGTGATGCCGTCGGCGACACCCTGGCCATCCTCGCGGGTGAGTTCCCGGGCCTCCATCACCCAGGTGCTGTCCTGCGCGGTCCACACCCAGCGCTGGAACCCGTAGTCCGTGCTGTCCAGGAGCAAGCCGGGTTCGCCGGCAACCTGGACGGCGGAGCGTGAGCCCGTGAATCCCTCGACGTCCACCGCGTCGAACGGCCCGAACACCGTCACGTTGCCGGTGACGACCTGGTCGTCGTCGACGCGGACCAGGCTCAGGGCCGGCACCCAGCAGGCGGCCAGGTCGCTGCTGGTCTGCCACCGGGCCGCGATCGTGGCCACCTGCCACCCCTCGGGCAGGTCGGCCGGCAGCAGGCGAAGGTCGGCATCACGCGGGTCGATCCGGGCTGCGTAGCCCTCGCCGGAGCACTGCAGCGACCCGTCGGCGGCGATCGCCACCGAGGCGCCCTCGGGGTGCACGGCGTCCAGAGCGATGCTGCCCACCGGCAGCAGCGCCGCGACGGCCGCCACCGCCAGGGCCCGGCGCACCCACCGGCCGCGCCCAGCCCATCCGCCCGACTCGGGGCGCTTCAGCGGAGTCACGTCGGCGCGTTCCGCGGCGATCGCGGCGTCCAGGCTGGCCCGGGCCGAGCGCATCGCGTCGGGGTCGACTGGCACCCGGCCGGCTCGGGTGAGTTCCTCGATCCCGGGAATCGAGGAGATGTCGAACAGGTTATTGCGGGTCATCGGGGGCCTCCAGACGTGGGGCGGGCGAACAAGGACGATTCAGGACGAGCCGGATCGGGCTCGCCTGCAGCGTCGGGTGGGTGGTCTGCGTCCAGGGCGCTCCGCATCCGCGACCTGGCTCGATGCAGCCGGGTCCGGGCCGTGGCGGCAGGGATCCCGACGATCGCGGCGGCCTCAGTCGGGGTCAGGTGTTCCCAGGCGATCAGCAGCAGCATCTCCCGGTCGACCTCGGGCAGACCACCCAATGCGGCCCGCAACGGCCCAGCCAGCGCGGCGCTATCCAAACGGGCATCCACCTCGTCCCACGGATTCACCGGCAAGGGCGTGGCCATCAGGTCGCCAGGATCGGGTCGCCGGTCACGCCAGTGCCGAAGCAGCACATGTCGGGCGACTCCAAACAGCCACGACCGGGCAGAACCCTGCACCGGATCGAAGGAGTACCGCGACGCGTAGGCCTCCACCCACACCCGACCCAGCAGATCCTCGGCCTCGGCCGGAGCGCGGCGCACCAAGTACGAGTACACGTCCGGGCCCTCACGGTCCACCAACGCGGTGAACGCCACCGGATCGACCACGCCCCCCTCGCGTGTTGCGTCACTCATCCGGTCCCCTCCCCCAGCACCCCGCCAGCATGGCCTCTACCCCCTACTTGCCGAACCGACCCCCCAGCGTTCGCGGCCCTCCGGTCGGCGGGCTGGGCGCGGGTGCCGGCGGATCAGCCGTTCCGTGCGACCAGGGCAACCGCGCCAGGGGTGGCGGAGCCGACAACCACTGGCAGTGCTGGCACTCGCCGAGGCTGGGCGGGCGCGATCCAATAGCCTCGAGCGCGCTGGTCAAACCGACGCCCCCCACGCCAAACGAGGGAGCAGCGGGGCCGCCCCACATTTAAGGACACAGAGGACCTATGCACCTGCCCCACACCGGGCGGTGTGACCGTGGTGCTTTCGCGTCATTCGGCAAACCTCGAGCTCCGCGTGCCGCCATACAACTCGATCAGAAAGCCGCCATCTATCGCGCACATTCACAGCCGAATGCCCGGCGTGCCGCAACAGGCCAGGGCGGGGTTTGTGGGACGCTGCCGGGATGGGAGCGGTCGGGTACGCGAGGGTTTCCACGACGGACCAGGATCCGGCGCTGCAGCACGACGCGCTGGCGTCCGCCGGGTGCGTGCGGGTGTTCACCGACACCGCGTCGGGCTCCAAGGACGACCGCGCCCAGCTGCGTGCCGCGCTGGACTACCTGCGGCCCGGCGACACCCTGGTCGTGTGGCGGCTGGACCGCCTCGGCCGCAGCCTGCCGCACCTGATCAACACGATCGCCGACCTGGAGAAGCGCGACGTGGGGTTCCGCAGCCTGACGGAGGCCATCGACACCACGACCTCCGGGGGTCGGCTGCTGTTCGGGATCATGGCGGCGCTGGCCGAGTTCGAGCGGCAGCTGATCAGGGAGCGCACGGTGGCGGGGCTGCAGGCCGCCGCCGCCAGGGGAAGGCGCGGCGGGCGGCCGTCCGCGCTGACCCCCGTCCAGATCGAGCACGCCCGGGGGCTGCGGGCCGGCGGCAGCTCGCTGGCCGCCATCGCCGCAGTCCTCGGCGTCTCCAAGTCCACCGCGGCCCGGGCCTGCGCGGACGCGCCGGTGGGCGCATGACGGTCCAGCTGTTCGTGGACGAGTCCAAGCGCGGCGGCTTCGCGTTCGCCGTCGTGGCAGTGGACGCGCACCGCGTCAAGGACCGCCGCAGGTGGCTGCGCGGGCAGCTGCTGCCGGGGCAGGAGCGGATCCACTTCACCGACGAGCGCCGCACCCGCCGGCAGCAGCTGATCGCCGGGATCGCCGGCTGGAGCCCGCCGCCGGCCGTCCACATCCTGACCAGCGGGAACCGCTACCAGTCCGAGGCCCGCGAGGAGTGCATCGCCATGCTCTCGGACCTTGCGCGCAGGACCGGGGCCAACCTCGTCGTCATCGAGCGCGACGACAGCCGCTACGAGTCCGACCGGCGCGCCCTGACCCGGCGGCTGACCGAGCAGGCGCACCCGGTGCGCTGGGAGATCCTGCGCGCCAAGGACGACCCGCTGCTGTGGAGCGCCGACGCGATGGCCTGGTGCTGGACCAACCCCGAGCCCGACTGGCGCCGCCGGATCGCGCCCCTGATCGCATCGGTCACCGAGTCGTGACCCGGCCGGGACAGCGCGAAGCCCGGTACGCCGACCGTCCGGAAGGCTACCGGGCTCACTTCTCAGGACTCATGCCCCTCGCACTCCAAGGATAAAGGGGCGGAGCACCCGAACGCAACGAACCGACGAACCCCGGGTCGCGGGCCGTTCCGCTGAGACGGGCGATGGCCGGATGTCGATCACGCGGGCGCCGGAGCTGGCGCCCGTACCTCACAACCGCGATGCACCTAAGCCGTTTGGACGATCGCCGGTGATCCGGACATGTAGGGGGTGAAGGCATCATTCGGTGAAGGCGGAGGACATGGACATCGACGAACTGCTGGCGCGCTCGGCACCCGCTGGGGTCGAGCGAACGCCCGAGCTCAAGGAGGCCCTGCGCCTGCTGGCCGCGGACGCGGAGTCGCAGGCGCGGCCGCCGAGGCGGACCCGCCGGACCCTACTCGTCGGAACGACGTCCGCGCTCGTAGTGTTGGGCGCGACCGGGGCGACAGCGGCCGGATTCATGCCCGACTGGGTGCCGTGGACGACCGGCGAGGGCACCAGCTGCACGATGCAGCTTCGGGTCAAAGCGCATTCCGAGAAGGAAACGCTCGACTACGAGCGCTTTGCCAAAGAGATGGCCCCTGTCGTCGACGAGGCCAATCGCTTCGTCGCGACCTTCGACCTCGACTCGATCGATGAGGCGAGGGCGATCCAGGAATTCCAGCAGGTGGAGGACGCAGTGATCGCGTCCATGCCGCTGGCCGAGCAACAAGCGCAAGTCACGGGTGACGAGCTGGCCCTGGTTGCGAAGGTGGCGAAGGTCGACCAGGCGCTGCACGCCCACCTTGCATCCGTGGGCCTGCTGCCAACCGGGGGCGGAGCCGTGAGCGTCGGCGTGGCCTGGGAGTGCGAATGAGGCCCGAGCGCGCGGCGGACCTGCGCGTCGCACTGGGCCGCAGCGCGGACGACCTGCTCGGCTACTTCGAGCGGCGGGTCCGCCACCGCGAGGATGCGGCGGACCTGCTGGCTGAGACGATGCTGCAGGCCTGGCGCCGGTCGGATGCCCTGCCGGTGGAGGCCGAGCGGCAGCGGATGTGGCTGTTCACCATTGCGGCGAACGTGCTGGCAAACCAGCGCCGGTCGAACCGGCGGCGCATGGCGCTGGCCGAGCGGCTCCGCTTCGAATTGCGCCAGGCGGGGGTCCCGGATCCGTCCGAGGCCAGCGAAGTCAGGGATGCAGTAGCGCGCCTGCCCGGGACGCTGCGCGAACTCGTGATGCTCGTTCATTGGGACGGGCTGAGCATCGTTGAAGCGGCGGGAGTCCTGGGGCTGAACGCGTCGACGGCCCGCAGCCGATATTCGGCGGCTCGCGAGCAGCTGCGTTGCGCGCTGACCGAGGTTGAGGCGCCACGTTGAGGGCAAGGCAGCCGGGCTGGACCCGCGGGCATGCGACTGCATCCCACCACCCCTGTTCATCCCGAAACGGAAGTCGCGACACCGGGTGAGGCCCAGTTCTAGGGTCGGTGTCATCAGCCGCAAAGTAGCGGTGCGCGGTGGCG
>CAZECO010000045.1:0-19563 GCA_964510455.1 uncultured Actinomycetes bacterium | reverse complement strand
GCGGGGATCGCGTCGCCGTCCCGCTGTCCCCGCCGGCGCGAGGATGTTCGCCGCTAAGGACCTGCACCCGTTGACAAAGAGGGGCTCAGGGGCTTTGCACCCGTTGCGAGGGGCAAGCCGACCAGGTGGGGTGCACAGTCCGCGCAAAGGCGGCGCAACGGGTTCAGCCTCAGGCCGCGCCGCACGGCGGATCGGTCGACCGGCCGGCGGTGGCGATCCACGCCGCGTCACGCCGAATCCCGCCCAAGCACCGTCGGGCACGTGCCGAGGGCCCGACGATCAGCCGCTGTTGCGGCCCGGGCCGAACTCCGCGTACAGGTCGGGCAGGATGCCGGCGAGGTGGGTGAACTCGATCTGATCGTGCAGTAGCTGCTCGTAGGCGAGCCGTTCGCCCGCGACGCGCGCCTTCAGGCCGGCGCTGCTGGCCAGGCGGTCGATGCTGAGCCGAGCCCGCCCCCTGCCCAGGGCCAGTTTATCGCCGAGCCAGTAGCGCGAGCGCAGCTCGAACCCGTCGTCGGTATCGCGGATCAGGTGCACCATCGTCGCCGAATGCAGCCACGGCCTGCGCAGGTAGACGTGCCCGCATGCGCTGCCGGACACGCCAGCCCCGGCCATCGCGTTGGTGTCGATCCCCAGCTCCCCCGGGTCGACGAACCGGATCGCGATCTTCATCAGCTCCGGCCCGATGTACTCATCGACATGGTGGGTGTTGCCGATGTAGCGCTGTGCGTCGGTCAGGCTCGGGGCAGTGAGCACGTCCCGGTCCTGGGCGATGGCGGAGATGTGGTTCCACGGGAACCACAGGGTGTAGCGCGCGGCCTCCACCGAATGCCACCAGAACCACCAGCGGAACATCTGCCCCGTCGCGCCGGGGAACCGGGTCAGGCTGGTCGTGTACCCGGTGCCGTCGGGCAGCGCGCAGTAGCCGTTCTCGACCGCGAGGTGGCCCGGCTCCAGCAGCCGGTTCAACCCGTCGCCGGCGCGCAGCGCGTGCCGCGGGTCCATCGGCGCTTGCAGCGCGGGCAGCACGTCGTCATGCAGCCACAGCTGCTCGCGGAAGAAGTGCGCGTAGGGCATGCCCGCGATCAGGGCGCGGTTTCGGACGACCTGCCGCTGGGTGCCGATCGGGTGGTAGGTGACGGGGATCACGGGGCACTCCTGCAACGTGGGCGGACGCAACACCCCCGAGTCTGCGGCCCCACGGCGTCACGCGCGGCCAGTCGGGTCGCTCTGGCGTAGCATCCGTGACGTGGCTGGAGACGCGACGACGACCCGCGCGTTCCTGTTCACCGACCTCGAGTCGAGCACCCAAATGTGGGAGCGCCACCCGGACGAGATGGCCGCAGCCCTGGCACGCCATGACGCGATCCTCAGACTCGCGGTCGAACGGGCCGGTGGAGCGGTCGTCAAGACCACCGGAGACGGCCTCATGGCTGTGTTCGACGATGCGCCGGCCGCGCTGCAGGCCGCCGCGGACGCGCAGCAGGGCCTGGCCGAGGCCGCCTGGGAGACCAGCGCCGCGCTGAAGGTCCGGATGGGCATCCACTGGGGCGCCGCGCAGGTGCGGGACCAGGACTTCTTCGGCCCCACCGTGAATCGGACCGCCCGGATCATGGCGGCGGGGCACGGCGGCCAGGTTTTGGTGTCCGACACCGCCAGCGCCCGGGTCGCCCAGCATCTGCCCGTCGGCGCTGAGCTGCGCGATCTCGGCGAGCACCGGCTCAAGGATCTGTCCGCGCCCGAGCGGATGTTCCAGCTCATCGCCGCCGGGCTGCCGGACCGCTTCCCGCCCCTGGTGACCCTCGACCGGGTCGTCAACAACCTGCCGACCCAGACGACCCCCTTCCTCGGGCGCGGCACGCAGGTCTCGCAGCTGCGGGCGCTGCTGGACGACCCGGCGGTCCGGCTGGTCTCGTTGATCGGGCCCGGCGGGACCGGCAAGACCCGCCTGGCGCTGCAGGCGGCCGCCGATCAGATCGACCGCTACCTCGACGGGATCTACTTCATCGACCTGTCGCACGAATCGGAGACCGACGCCGTCTTCGCGCGCATCGTTCGAACCGTCTCGGTGACCCGTGCGCTGGACGACCCGCCGCTGGAGGCGTTGAAGAAGGACCTGGCCCAGCGTCATGTGTTGCTGGTGCTCGACAACTGCGAGCAGGTGCGTGGCCTCGGCCCCGCCGTCGCGCAACTGCTGGCCGCCTGCGCCCACCTCACGATCCTGGTGACCAGCCGGGAGGCGCTGCGGGTGCGCGGCGAGCGTCCCTTCCCGGTGCCCCCGTTGAGTCTGCCGGAGCCGACTGCGACGCTGAACGAGGCGCTCGATTCCGAGGCGGTGCGGCTGTTCGTGGATCGCGCGGAGTCCAGCCAGCCCGGCTTCGTCCTCGATGAGGGCACGGTTGCGGACGTGGTGGCGATCTGCCGCAGGCTCGACGGCCTGCCGCTGGCGCTGGAGCTGGCGGCCGCCCGGTTGCGGTTGTTCGCACCGGCCGAGCTGCATTCCCGGCTGGGGCTGTCCCTGCTGCGCGGAGGACCGGCGGACCTGCCCGACCGCCAGCAGACCCTGCGGGCCACGATCGACTGGAGCTACGCGCTGCTCGACGCCGGCGAGCAGGAGCTGTTCGTACTGCTCAGCGTGTTCGCCGACGCCGATGTCGCCTCGGTGGAGGCGGTCGCGCAGAAGTGCGGGCTGGACCCGCGGATGGACATCATCGACGGGCTGGACTCGCTGCTGTCGAAGAGCCTGCTGCGTTCGCTGCCCGGTCTGCCCAACCGCTCGCGGTTCGGGATGCTGCAAACGATCCGCGAGTATGCAGCGGAACGGCTCGGCGACGGCGAGGACGCGCGGGCGATCCGCCTGGCGCACGCCGAGCACTTCGCCGATCTGGTGGCGCAGGTGCAGTCGCGCCTGTCCGGCCCTTCGCGCGAGGCGGAGCTGGACCGGCTCGACGTCGAACTGGGCAATGCTCAGGAAGCCTGGCGGTTCTTCCGCGACCTCGGTGACGTCGACCGGCTGAACGTCATGCTGGAGGGGCTGTGGGCCCTGCACCAGAACCGCGGCTGGTACCACGGCGCGGTCGCCCTCGCCGACGATCTGCTCGGCCTGCTGGCGCAGCTGCCCGCGACACCGGAGCGGGTCCGCCAGCAGGTGGGCCTGCAGACCAGCCTCGCCCGCGCGCTGATGGCGATCCACGGCTACACCGACGAGGTCGAGGCCGCATTCGACCGCGCGCTGCGGCTGTCCGCCGACGCAGGCCAAGCGTCGCCGGTGCAGCGGGTGGCCGTGCTGCGCAGCCTCGCCCGGCTGCACCAGATGCGCTCGGAGTTCGCAGCTTCGGCGGATATCGGGTGGGAATTGCTGGACCTCGCCCGCGTCGGCGAGGACCCCGAGCTGGTGATGGACGCCCATCTGGTCCTCGGATCGTCCTTGGCCTTCCTCGGAGAGCTGGAAGCGGGTCTGGAACACCTCGACGCCGCGATCGCGCTGTTCGAGCCCTCCCGGACGTCATCCTCCGTCCTCAGCCTCGGGGCGCACCCCGGGGTGATCTCGCTGACCACCTCCGCACTGCTGCACTGGGCGCTGGGCCATCCCGAACAGGCCGTGCAGCGCGCGGCGCGCGCGGACGAGGCCAGCAGCATCCTGGGTCACCCGTTCACGCGCGCGTACGAGCAGTTCCACACCGCATTCCTGAACCTGCTGCTGGGCGACGTCGATGAGATGGTGCGGCGCGCCGACGAACTGCTCCGACTCGCCAACGCCAACGACTACACGATCTGGCGCGCGCTGGCGATGCTGCTGCAAAGCCTCGCCCAGGTCTTGGACGGCGATGGCGAGGGCGGCATCGATCGGATGGAGCGGGCATTGACGCTGTACCGCTCGACCAGCGCGCCCCCGGTGTTCTGGCCGCTGGTGCTGCAGATGCGCGCGATGGCGCTCACCGCGGTCGGGCGCGCAGCCGAAGCGCTGCCGCTGGCCGACGAGGCGCTGCGGCTGACGTCCGACAGGTCCCCGCTGTACGGCGAATCAGCGCTGCAGTGCGCCGACATCCTCCTGGCCGCCGACCCGTCCCGCGCCGAGGAGGCACGCACCCTGTACCGCAGCGCGGTGGATTCCAGCCACGGGCACGGGGTGGCCGGGATCGAGCTGCGCGCGGCGACCCGGCTGTTGCGGACCGCGGGCACGGCCCAGCAGCGGAGCGAGGCCGCCGCGCTCCTGCGGGCGGTCTACGACACGTTCGACAGGGAGCTGGAGTACCTCGACCTGGCCGTTGCCGCCGTCGAGCTCCAGCGCGCTTCGGAGGTCTGAGCCCCGTCAGCCGATGCGCTCCAGCTGGTGGGCCTGCCACCGGCCCCGGCACGCCGCGCAGGGTGACCGCCCCGCAGGATCGGAACGTCATCGTGGAGCCCGCGACCAGGTCCTTCACGGTCCCCGACACCACGACCCCGCCGTCGGGCGCCTGCGCCATGACCCGCGCGGCGATGTGCACGGCCAACCCGCCGATGTCGCCGTCCCGCAGCTCAACCTCCCCGGTGTGGATGCCCGCGCGTACCGTGAGCCCGATCGCGGCCGTCTCTGCGACGATGGCTTCGGCGCAGGCCCCCGCGCGGCCGGGCCCGTCGAACGTCGCCAGGCAGCCGTCGCCGGTCATCTTGATCTCCCGGCCGCTGAAGAGCTCGAGCTGCGCGCGGGCGAGCCGGTCGTGCGCCTGGAGCAGGTCCAGCCACTGCTGGTCGCCCATAGCGGAGGCAAGCGCCGTGGAGCGGACGATGTCGGTGAACATGACGGTGGCGAGCACCCGGTCCACCCGCCGGCTCTCGCGCCGGCCGGTCAGGAACTCCTCCACGGCATCCAGCACCGCGTCGCTGCCGCCGACGTGGAACGGCAGCGTGTCGGCGCCCTCGAGCACCCGCAACTCCGCCCCCGGGATGCGCTCAGCCAGGTACTTGCCGGCTGCCAGCCGGTGGAACCTAGCGTCCCGGCGGGCGACCACCAGCGTCGGAACGGAGATCTGCGGGAGCGCGGCGCGGACATCGACCTCCGCGAACCAGTCGAAGGTGCGCCGTGCCAGGCCCAGCGGCACCGACAACCGCTGGTAGCGGGTCCACCAGGCGAGGAAGCGCGGGTCGTGGGCCACGCTGGGCGCCGTCAGCTGCAGCATCGCCCCGGTGGTGCCGTGCTGGGCGACGTACTGCTCCGACAGGGCGTCGGCCACGTGCCGCGGGATGCCGATCGGGTAGTCGTCGGATCGCAGCACGCGCGCCTCGGAGTTGACCAGCACGAGCGCCGAGACCCGGTCCGGGCGCGAGGCGGCCAGCATCATGGCCGACATCCCGCCCTCGGTGTCGCCGTACACGACCGCCCGCCGGGATCCTGCCGCGGCCAGCACGGACAAGATGTCGTGCATGTTGTCCTCCAGCGGCAACCACGCGGTGTCCCCCGGCACAGGATCGGAGACCCCCGAGCCCCGCATGTCGTACTGGATGACGCGGCCGAGCCGGGCCAGCCGGTCGAAGAAGCGCACCGCAGAAGGCTCGTCCCACAGCGCGTCGATGTTCGACACCCCGCCGGTGACGAACATGATGTCCCGTTCGCCCTGCCCGAAGACCTGGTAGGCCAGGTACCCGAGCTCGGTGTCGACATACCGTGTGACCGGCTGCCCGCGTCGGGGCTCCACGCCCGCCATGCTAGGGCCCGCCCGCAGGGTCGTCGACCGGGTCGCCGGCGGGCCCGGGACGGCGCAAGCGCGGCAGGCGCGACACCACGTCGTCGTACGAGGCATCGACCAGTTCGAGCAGGTCCTCCTCGCCGAGGGCGCCGCCGAGCCGCACCGTGTTCCAGCCGTACCGGCCGAGGTAGGCCATCGGGGCCACATCGCCGGGGTACCGGCTCACGAGGTCGTCGGCCTCCTCGCGGCTGCGGCCGCATTTCAGCCCCACCGCCGCACCGGCTTCGGCCTCGACGTCGGCGTCGAATATCACGAACATCTTGTCGCCGACCTTCGCGACGAGGTGATCGGGCCAGGGCTGGTCGAGCCGGGCGCCGGGCTTGGTCTGGCAGTACGCGATCAGGTCCTCGACGTGCACCGTTCCACTGTGCACGTCGGACCTGGCGGGAAGCCGAGAAACTCTCTCGCAGTTCAGCGCTACCGACCTGTGGGACGATGAGGCTGCTACAGCGGCCGAGACTGGGAGCGATGGAGCGGATGAACCTCACCACCACGGTTGCGTCGGGACCGCTGGTGCTCGCCGACATCAGCGGCTACACCGCACTCCTGCAAGGGGTCACCGACGCGCACCCCGACGCGTTCGTCGGTGGCGTCATCCCGCCGGCCTTCGGCATGCTGTCCAGCCTGGTCGACGGCATCGTCGGGCGGCTCGTCCCGCCGTTCACGTTGGCCAAGCTGGAGGGCGACGCGGTGTTCGCCTACGGCACCGATCCCACCGCGATGCCGCAGGGCGAATACCTGTTGGCGTGCGTGGCCGAGTGCTATGCGGACTTCCACAACCGGCTCATCGCGGCCCGCGAGATCTGGACCTGCACCTGCTCGGCCTGTGATCTGCACCCCCTGGAGCTGAAGTTCATCCTGCACTTCGGGTCGTTCGCGATCCAGCAGATCGCCGGACAGCAGGAGATCGCGGGCACCGATGTCGTCGTCGCGCACCGGTTGATGAAGAACGGCGCCTCGCAGGCCCTGGGCACCGGCGCCTACCTGTTGATGACGCAGCGCGCAGTCGACTGGCTCCAGGTGCCCACGGAGTCGGCCACCCGCCTGGTCGAGACCTACGACCACATCGGACCGGTACAGGTCTATGCCGTCCCCCTGGTGCGGCCCTGAGGCCATCGCAAGCGGCGCAAGCGGCGTGCGATAGTGGCGCCATGCCCCAGCGCCACCACCCCTGCGACGTCGACTTCTCCCCCGGTGTACCGGGCTGCCACGTCACGGGTGCGCGATGATCGCCGACGCAGAGGACACCGCGGCGCTGCCCGCGATCATCGTCGCAATCGCGGACACCGACCGGGACAAGCATGTCGAGCGCGAACTGCTGCGACGGTACGGCCAGGACTACGAGATCGTCCGCTGCCAGACCGCGTCGGACGCGCTGGGCTGCCTGGAGCGCAAGAAGTCCGCCGATGAGCCGGTGGCCATCGTGCTGGCCGATCAGGCCCTGCCGGACCTCGACGCCCCAGACTTCTTCCTCCAGACCGCCCGCCAGTTCCCGGACACCAAGCGGGGCCTGCTGGTGGATTGGGGGGCGTGGGCCGATCCCGACGTGGCGCACGAGATCCACCAGCTGATCGGCCTCGGCCGCATCCACTACTACGTGCTCAAGCCGTGGCGGCCGCGCGACGAGTACTTCCACCGGACGATCACCGAATTCCTGCTGGAATGGGAGCGGGCCGCGTCGCGGGTCCCGCGCGAGGTGACGATCATCGGAGACCCGCACTCGCCGAGGGTGCACGAGTTGGAGAGCCTCCTGGTCCGCAACGGGGTCCCGTACAACTCCCACGCACCCGACTCGCAGCAGGGGGGCGCGGTGCTCGCCGAGGTGGGCGCGCCGGCGGACCGGCCGGTCGTCGTCGTGCGCGGCGGCCGCGTGCTGGTGGATCCGACCAACGCCGAACTGGTGGCGGCATACGGCGTGCACACCGAATTGGCCGGGCCCAGCGAGGTGGACGTCCTGATCGTGGGCGCCGGACCCGCCGGACTGGCGGCTGCGGTGTACGCGTCCTCCGAAGGCCTGCGGACGCTCGTGGTGGAGCGGGAATCGATCGGGGGTCAGGCGGCTTCCAGCTCGCTGATCCGCAACTACCTGGGCTTCTCCCGCGGCATCAGCGGTGCGGAGCTCGCGCAGCGCGCCTACCAGCAGGCGTGGGTGTTCGGGGCGGACTTCCTGCTCACGCAGGACGTGCAGGGCCTGCGCCCGGTCGACGGCGGGTACGTGGTGTCGCTGTCGGGAGGGCACGAGGTCCGCGCCCGGGCGATCATCCTCGCGACCGGGGTCTCCTATCGCAGGATCGGGCTGCCGGAACTGGAGGAGCTGACCGGGGCCGGCGTCTTCTACGGCGCCTCGGTGTCGGAGGCCCGCCTGCTGGCCGGTCAGGACGCGTACATCGTCGGGGGCGGGAACTCCGCCGGGCAGGCGACGATGTACCTGTCGCGTTATGCCCGGTCGGTGACGATCCTGGTGCGCGAGGACAACCTCGCCGCCAGCATGTCGACCTATCTGATGGACGAGATCGCCGGCACCTCGAACGTCACGGTGCGCTACCACACCGAGGTCGCGGGGGCGGGCGGCAAGGGCCGCCTGGAGACTCTGGCGCTGCGCGACAGGCGCACCGGGCAGGTGGAGTCGGTGCCGGCTGCCGGCCTGTTCGTGCTGATCGGCGCGATGCCCCGCACCGATTGGCTGCCGGTAGAGATCGCGCGGGACGCCTGGGGCTACGTCCTCACCGGGCCGGACGCCGCCGACGATTCCAGCGGGTGGCCGCTGCAGCGTCCGCGGCTGATGCTGGAGACGAGCCTGCCGGGGGTGTTCGCGGTCGGCGATGTGCGCAGCCGCTCCATCAAGCGCGTCGCCTCGGCAGTCGGAGAGGGTTCCGTCGTGATCTCGCAGGTGCATGAGGCGTTGACGGTTCGGGCGACCGAATAGGCCCTGGAACAGACCGCGATCACACCACCAGCGGGATGCCGGTTTCCCGCTGCGACACCAGCCACAGCCGCTCGATCGCGGCATCGGCGCCCGGGCGCAGCAGCGGCAGCCGCACCGGCGGGCCGAAGTTGACGAAGCGCGGCCCGTAGAACTCGCCGCCCTTTGCCTGCGGGTCGGTTGCGGCGCGGATCTGCGGCAGGGCGCCCTGCGCGGGGCTCATCCCGGTGCGTGCAGCAGCGATCCGGAAGAACCGGCCCAGCACTCGGGAGCCGCCTTCTTGCTCGGTTCTCACCTGGAGCCCGGTGTGCGACAGGCCGGGGTGCGCCAGCAGGCTCTGCGCCGCCACCCCCTTCCGCTCGAACTCGCGCTGCAGACCGATCGCGAAGTGGTAGTTCGCCAGCTTGGACTGGCCGTAAGCCAGCCACGGCTGGTACCTGCCGTGCAAGTGCGGATTGGCCGGGTTCACGGGCAGGCCGAAGTGGTGGGCAGTACTCGTCACCGACACCACCCGCGCCGCCGGAGCGGCCAGCAGCGCCGGCATCAGCAGGGAGGTCAACGCCCAATGCCCGAGATGGTTCACGCCCAGCTGCAGCTCGAACCCGTCTTCGGTGCGTTGCTGCGGGGTCGCCATCACACCGGCGTTGTTGACGAGGATGTCGATGGCCGGGTGGTCCGCGAGGAGCTGTTCGGCGGCTGCACGAACGGAGGCGAGCGATCCGAGATCCAAGTCAACGATCGCGAGCGACGCGTCCGGGTATCGCGTCCGGATCTCATCGAACGCGGCGTCCGCCCGCGCAGGGTTTCGCGCCGCCATCACCACATGCGCACCGCTGGCCGCGAATGCCTTGGCCGTCTCCAGCCCCAGCCCGCTGTTGGCCCCCGTGACCACGGCAGCCCTCCCGGTCAGGTCCGGGATCGACTCGCGCGTGTACGCCACGGCAGCCTCCCAACACGTCGATGCCGTCCAGCCTGCCCCTGGCAGGGGCTGCGCGGAGTGTGCCCCGCAATCATCCAGGGCAAGCGGGCTCTGGTGTGTCGGTGATGGTGGCGCCGGCGGGGGTGGTCCAGGTTTGGCGTGCCGGGTCTTCGGCTCGCAGGTCCCATCCGGCGTGCGTCTTCTGGATGTGGTGCCGTCTACACAGAGGTCCGAGATTCCAGGCGGTCGTTGGGCCCGCGGGCCATGGGATGGCGTGGTCGAGGTCGCACGCCGCAGCGGGTCTTCGGCAACCGGGCATCCGGCAGTGCGGTTCCCGGGCGCGCACCAGCCGGGCGAGGGCCTCGCTGGGCTGGTAAGTGCGGGTGCCGGTCGCTGTGATCGTGCCTGCGGCGTCGCGGATCCACGCCCGCCACCTGGAGTCCGCGGCCAGCGCCCTGACCGCGTCGACGGGCAGGGGCCCCATGCCGGGGACTTCCGCGACTCCCTCGGCCAGGCCGAGCAGGGCTGCGGCGTCGATGATCACGCTCACCTCCGCCCCCGACGGCACGGTCGATTCGGCGCCCAGGACGAGGTCTGCGAGCATGTCCGCGCGGCGGGCGTCCATCGGGCGGGGATCCTCGCCTAGCCCGGCGGCCATCGCGGTCAGCCGCAGGTACATGCGCTCGGCGACCAGTTCAGGCAGCACCGCGGACAGGGTGGCGGTGCCGTCCTCGTTGGACCAGCGGCGCACCCGGCGGCCGGCCTCCGCGCGGCGTCGAGCCGCGACGTGAGACGGGCACCGCACCGCCAACCGGCGGGCGCAGTCGGCGGCGTCGGTCCCGGTCCACGGCCGCTGCCCGCGGTCCACCCGCCGACGGACCCGGCGGGACAGCTCCTGGGAACAGTCGGCGGCGTCCTGCTCCGACAGGGCGGCCAGGCCAGCCCCGATCCGGACGGCGGCACCCTCCGGCAGCAGCCCTTCGGCGACCATTCCAGCGACCTCGGGCACCGCCACCAGGGCCCGCGACTGATCGATCCGGGTGCCCGCCGACCCCGGCGACAGCCGCAGTGCGGCGGCCAGCTGCTCCTTCGCCGGGTCGGCCAGCTGCGGGCGGGCGCCGTCGCGGGGCAGCACCACCGGCTCCGGACCGGCCGCATCCACCACCGCTGAGCGGGCCCGCGCTGCGGCGTACCCCTGGCAGGCCTGCCAGGCGGCAGCCACCGCCAGCAGACACAGGCAGGGGTTGCCCGGCGAACCCGCCGGGGGCATCCCGTCCAGCTCCAGCCCGGCGCCCCGGTGATCGCCCGGGCAGGGACCCTCCGGAAGCGCCGCCAGCGCCGCCATCAGCCGAGGGCCGGCAGGCAGCGCCAGCATGCTCGCGACACCGCGGCGGAACATTCCGCCCGACCACCCCGGATCGGCCCACACCGCCAGCACCAGCGACCGCAGGCACCCCGACAGCAACTCCTCCACCGCCGATTCCGGGCCCCGGGCAGGCGGCGGCCCGACCCGCACCAGCCCGGCGGACCCCCAAGAGTGGATCGTCTCGTACATGTGTTCGATAGTAGGTGCTGGGTCCACGATCGGTCAAGCACCTTCGTGCGGGTCGCGGGAAGAATCTTGCCGGCGATCGGGCAAGCCCGTCCTCGAGCCAGGGTTCGGTGCTGCGGACGCGCGCCTCCCCGGTCCGCTACGCCGGCCCTGCGCAACGGGGCCGTCCGCGCTTCCCGCGCCTGGGTGCCGTCGGGTCGACTACTGTCGGGCAGCCGGCGCCAGCGAGACCAGGAGTGGCTGTGATCGAGGTCAGATGGGTCTTCGACCCCGACCATCCCACCGTCCACCAGGCACCCGCCGATGCTGCTGCGGCCACCGCACTGCTCGATCAGGGCAATGCCGCGTTGCCTCCCTGGGATCCGGCCTCAGCAAGGGCAGTCCGGCCCAGGAGGCGCACCAGGTGATACCGATCGCAGCCGAGGACCTGGGGTTGGGCGAGTCGACCGGCAGGGCACCCAAGCAGCTGCCGTTCACCGCCCTGCTGGGTTGCTCGGACGCCCGCGTGCCGCCCGAGGTCGTGTTCAGCCAGTCCTCCAACGAGGTCTTCGCCGTGCGGGTTGCCGGCAACGTGCTGGGGGCGGAATGTGTCGGGAGCATCGACCAGCCTGAGCGACCAGCTCTCCGTGGCGTTCGGGGTGTTCGATCTGATGAGCAGGGTGGTCGGACTGCCCGGCCGGGCGCCGTCGTCCGATCGCTGGACCCCCGGACTTCAGCCGCCGCCCCCTACGGACGGGTTCCGCGAGTTCGTCGAGGACGTCGTCGGGTCGGAGTACGTGCGCCAGCTGTTATGACGCGCGGTCGCCGGACCGGGTGCCCCGACGAGGCACCGTTTTGGCAGACTCCGCCGTATCAGGGCACACACACCGAATGCGGAGGCAGCGCCATGGACAGCACTCGACACACCGGTATGACGGCCATCGTGACCGGGGCCGCCAACGGCATCGGTCAGGCAACGGCGTTGCGGCTCGCGCAGGAGGGCGCCACGGTCATCGGGTGCGATGTCGATGAGGGCGCTGTCGCATCCGCCAGCGCGTCCTTCAGCCAGGTCGGCGCCGACGTCCACGTCGTCCGCGCTGACGTCACCCAGCAGGCGGACGTCGACCAGTTGGTCGAAGCCGCCGGTGGACGAATCGACATCCTAGCGAACGTGGCGGGGATCATGGACCACTTCCTGCCCCTGGGCGAGTTGGACGACGCCCTGTGGGACCGGGTCATCGCCGTCAATCTGACCGGACCGATGCGGCTGTCCCGCGCGGTTCTGCCGATCATGCAGGCGCAGGGCGGCGGGGCTATCGTCACCGTCGCATCCGAGGCATCGCTGGCCGCCGGGGCGTCCGGCACCGCGTACACCGCCTCGAAGCACGGTGTCATCGGTCTGGTGCGCAGCATCGCGTTCTACTACGGGCCGCAGGGGATCCGTTCGAACGCCGTGCTGCCCGGGCCGGTGGAGACCGCGATCGGGGCCACCGCCGCACCTCAAGTGCCGTGGGCCATCGAACGGGCCGGCGTCGCCCTGGCCGCCATGCCGCCGCCCGCGAAGCCCGATCAGATCGCGTCGGTGATCTCCTGGCTGGCCAGCCAGGAGGCGTCGAACGTCAACGGGGCGATCGTGACCAGCGACGGCGGGTGGTCGGCGGCCTGAGCGGCGCCCGGACCCGGGGTGCCGCCGCTCGGCGCCCGCCGTCACGATGGTTCGGTGACCATCAGCAACGGTGAGCCGGATGAGGCGCTCGCCCTTCCTGCCCCGCAGGCCAATCCGCTGCACAGCCTGCTCGGCGGTCCGCGCGGCGCGATCGAATCGGCGCTGCCCAGCGTGGTGTTCGTCGGCGCCTATCTGATCTCCGGCAGCAGCCTCAACGTCGCCCTCGTCATCGCCCTGGCAACCGCGCTGGTGCTGGCCGCGCTGCGGGTGGCCCGCCGCGAGAAGCCCGTGCGGGTGCTCGGCGGCCTTATTGCGGTGGCGATCGCGGCCCTGGTCGCGGCCCGCACCGGCAACGCCGCCGACTACTTCCTGCCCAGCCTGCTGGCCAACATCGCCTCCGCCCTGATCTGGGCGTTCAGCATCCTGGTGGGTTGGCCGCTGCTCGGCGTCATCATGGGGTTCGCGCTCGGACAGAAGTCTCGTTGGCGGGCCGACGCGGATCTGGTGCGCGCCTACGGCCTGGCCTCGTGGATCTGGGCCGCATCGTTCCTGGTCCGGGCAGGCGTCAACACCCCGTTGTACCTGTCGGACAACCTCGTCGGGCTGGGCATCGCCCGCGTGCTGCTGGGCTGGCCGATGGTGCTGGTCGTGATCGCTGCGTCCTGGTGGGTGATCCGGCGGTCACTGCCGCCCGACCATCCCGGGGTGACGCACCCGCGTGGCCATCACGCCTGACCAGCCTCGTACTGTGCCACCTGGTCGATGCGGCGCTGATGCCGCTGCGCACCGCTGAACGGGGTGTCCAGGAACGTCTGCACGATCCGCAACGCTGTGCCGGAGTCGTGCATCCGAGCACCGACCCCCATCACGTTGGCATCGTTGTGCTCCCGGGCCAGGCCCGCGATCTCCTCGCTCCACACCAGTGCCGCGCGCACCCCGGGGACCTTGTTCGCCACGATCTGCTCGCCGTTGCCCGACCCGCCGATGACGATGCCCAGGCTCCCGGCATCGGCGACCACGGCCTGCGCCGCCGCGAGGCAGAACGCCGGGTAGTCGTCCTCCGGGTCGAACTCGTGGGCCCCGTGGTCCACCACGTCATGGCCCGCCGCCGTCAGGTGCGCGAGCAGATGCTCCTTGAGTTCAAACCCTGCGTGGTCGCAGCCGAGATGGATCCGCATGGGCGCATCCTTCCACGGACCTCAGACGTCGCTGTCCACCCAGTCCAGGGTGCGTCGCACGGCCTGCTTCCAGCGGGCGAACAGCGCCTCCTTGCGGGCGTCGTCCATCGCGGGCTCCCACCGCTTGTCCTCGGCCCAGTTGCTTCGGATGTCGTCGGTCCCGGCCCAGAAGCCGGTGGACAGGCCGGCCGCGTACGCCGCGCCGAGCGCGGTGGTCTCCGGGACCTGGGGCCGGATCACGGGGACGCCGAGGATGTCGGCCTGGAACTGCATCAGCGTCTCGTTGCGCACCATGCCGCCGTCGACCTTCAACGTCGTCAGCGCCACCCCCGAGTCGGCCTCCATCGCCTCGATGACCTCCCGGCTCTGGTAGGCGGCCGCCTCGATCGCCGCCCGGGCGATGTGGCCGCGGTTGATGAAGCGCGACAGGCCGACGATCACGCCCCGGGCATCCGAGCGCCAGTACGGGGCGAAAAGGCCGGAGAACGCCGGCACGAAGTAGCAGTCCCCGTTGTCCGGCACGGTCTTCGCCAGCGCCTCCACCTCCGCGGCATCCTCCAGCAGCTGCAGGTTGTCCCGCAGCCACTGCACCAGGCTCCCGGTGACCGCCACGGATCCCTCCAGGGCGAAGACCGTGTCCTGCGTTCCGAGCTTGTACAGCACCGTGGTGAGCAGCCCGTTCTCGGACAGCACCTTCTTGGTGCCGGTGTTCAGCAGCACGAAGTTCCCGGTGCCGTAGGTGTTCTTGACCATCCCCGGGTCGAGGCAGGCCTGTCCGAAGGTCGCTGCCTGCTGATCGCCCAGGATCCCGGCGATCGGCACCCCGGCCATGGAGCGCGGCGACTTGATCTCGCCGTAGACCTCCGACGAACTGCGGATCTCGGGCAACAGGCTCATCGGCACCCCGAGCGCCTCGCACAGCCCCGGGTCCCACTGCTGGGTGTCGAGGTCCATCATCATGGTGCGCGATGCGTTCGTCGGATCGGTGACGTGGACGCCCCCGTTGGGCCCGCCGGTCATGCACCACAGCAGCCAGGTGTCGATGGTGCCGAACATCAGGTCGCCGGCCTCCGCGCGGTGCCGGGCACCGGGCACGTTGTCCAGCACCCAGCGGATCTTGGGCCCCGAGAAGTAGGTGGCCAGCGGCAGTCCGGTTTGGGCGGCGAACCGGCGCGGGTCGCCGTCGGCGAGCGTGTCGCAGACCTCCTTGGTGCGGGTGTCCTGCCAGACGACCGCGTTGTACACGGGGTTGCCGGACACCTTGTCCCAGATGACGGTGGTCTCGCGCTGCTGGGTGATGCCCACCGCCGTGATGTCGGTGACGCTCAGGTCGGCCTTCGCCAGCGCCGCGCCCATCACGTTGCGGGTGTTGTTCCAGATCTCGGCGGGGTCGTGCTCCACCCAGCCCGGCGCTGGGAAGATCTGGCGATGCTCGATCTGGTCGGATGCGATCGGCAGCCCCGAGTGGTTGAAGATGATCGCCCTCGTCGAGGTGGTCCCCTGATCGACTGCCATCACTGCTTGCCCCATGCCGCCGTCCTCCTTCACCCGTGTCGTCTGGTTGGCAACCTAGCCGTTTCGGGCGACCGCGGCGCGCTGGGATGCATCTGCGAAGATGCACTCGGCAGGAGGAGGCCGCATGTCGGGCAACATCACTCGCGCGGAGGCCCAGCAGCGCAGCAGCGTCGTGAGGGTCGCGTCGTATGCGATCGAATTGGACCTCACGACGGGTCCGGAGACGTTCCGCAGCACGACCACGATCGAGTTCAGCAGCCGCCGCCCCGGCAGTCCAACCTGGGTCGACCTGATCGCGCCCCGGGTGCTCGGCGTGACCTTCAACGATGTCGCGCTGGACCCCGGGCAGGTGTTCGACGGGGAGCGCATCGCCCTGCCGACGACCGCCGAGCTGAACGTCGTGCGGATCACCGCCGAATGCGCCTACATGAACACCGGGGAGGGTCTGCACCGCTTCGTCGACCCGGTGGACGACGAGGTCTACCTGTACTCGCAGTTCGAGACCGCCGACGCGCGACGCATGTACGCCTGCTTCGAGCAGCCGGACCTGAAGGCACGGTTCACCCTCTCGATCACGGCGCCGGACCACTGGCAGGTCGTCTCCAACACCGAGCCCGGACGGCCGGTGCGGGTCGCAGAGGGGGCGGTGCGCTGGGAGTTTCCCACCACGGCCGTGATGTCCACCTACATCACGGCCCTGATCGCGGGGCCCTACCACCGCGTCACCGACTCCTACACCGGCGCGTTCGGCACGATTCCGCTGGGTATCTTCTGCCGCGAGTCGATGGCGCAGCACCTGGACGCCGACGCGATCTTCACCCTCACCAAACAGGGCTTCGCGTTCTTCGAGGACGCCTTCGGCATCGGCTACCCGTTCGGCAAGTACGACCAGCTGTTCGTGCCGGAGTTCAACGCCGGGGCGATGGAGAACGCCGGGTGCGTCACGTTCCGCGAGGACTACGTGTTCCGCTCGCGCGTCACCCGGGCAGCGTACGAGGCGCGGGCGAACACGATCCTGCACGAGATGGCCCACATGTGGTTCGGCGATCTGGTGACGATGCGCTGGTGGGACGACCTGTGGCTCAACGAATCGTTCGCCGAGTGGGCGTCGCACCACGCATCGGTCAGCGCCACCGAATTCACCGACGCGTGGACCTCGTTCGCCGGCGGCCGCAAGGCGTGGGCCTACCGGCAGGATCAGCTTCCCTCGACCCATCCGATCGCCGCCGACATGGTGGACCTCGATGCGGTGCAGACGAACTTCGACGGCATCACCTACGCCAAGGGCGCCTCCGCCCTGAAGCAGCTCGTGGCGTGGGTCGGGCAGGACGAGTTCCTGGCCGGCCTGCGGACGTACTTCGCGGAGTTCGCCTGGGGCAACACCGAGCTGGACGACCTGCTGCGGCACCTCGAGCGCTCCAGCGGCCGCGACTTGTCGGGGTGGGCCGAGCAGTGGCTGCAGACCTCGGGCGTGAATCTGCTGCGCGCCGAGATCAGCACCGATGCCGCGGGGATCATGACCGAGGTCGCCGTGCTCCAGGAGCCGCCAGCCGCTCCCCCCGGACTGCCGCCCGTGCTGCGGGACCACCGCATGCGGATCGGCCTGTTCGAAGCCGTCGATGGAGCGCTGTCCCGGGTGGATGCCGTCGAGTTGGACATCACGGGCGCACGCACGCCCGTTCCCGAACTGGCCGGGCGGCCGCAGCCCGATCTGCTGCTGTTGAACGACGGCGACCTGACCTACGCCAAGATCCGGCTGGACCCGCGCAGCATCGACAGCGCCATCCAAGGACTGGCCAAGGTCGACGATTCCCTGGCGCGCTCCCTGATCTGGGGCGCGGCGTGGGACATGACCCGAGACGCCGAGCTCCGGACGGGGGCGTTCATCGATCTGGTGATCAGCGGCATCCCCGGGGAGACGGAGATCAGCGTCGTGCAGAACGTGCTGCGGCAGGCGCTGACCGCGATCAACTCATTCGCCGCGCGCGGCAGCAGCGAGCGCTACCGGGAGACCCTGGCAGCGGCCGCGCGGGGATGGGTCGACGACGCCGAACCCGGCAGCGATCGGCAGCTGGCGATGGTGCGCGCGCTGGCGTCCGTTGCGACGCTGCCCGATCACGTGGCGTTCCTAACCGGACTGCTGGACGGATCCGTGCAGGTGCAAGGGCTCGCCGTGGACACCGATCTGCGCTGGTCGCTGCTGTCCAGGCTGGCTGCGGTCGGTCACGCTCCCCCGGGGATGATCGACGCCGAATTGCAGCGCGACCCGACAGCCGCCGGACACCGGCAGCACGCGATGGCCCTGGCGGCGCTGCCGACCGGCGACGCCAAGGAGGCCGCCTGGCAGGCCTGCGTCGAGCGCGACGAACTGCCCAATGCGATGCTCGACGCGACCATGACGGGGCTCATCCAGCCCGAGCAGGCAGACCTGCTGCGCCCCTATCGCGACCGGTTCTTCGAGTCGCTCCCGGGGCTGTGGGAGTCGCGGACCTTCGACACCGCCTCGTCGCTGACCATGATGCTGTTCCCCTATCACCTCGTCGAGCCACAGACGCTGCAGGCGGCCGACGACTTCCTGGCCGTCCAACAGCACCCCGGTGCGGCGCGGCTGGTGGCAGAGGGCCGGGACACGGTCGCGCGATCGCTGCGCGCCCGTGCAGCCGACGGTTCGTGATCGCTGGGCGGGGTATCGCTCGACCAGCGGTCGACTGCGGCGGGGTGCCGTGCCGATTTCTCGGATTCGACCCCGGGCACGCCGAACCTGTGTGACACTTCGCGGGCAACCCCACGCGCACCGCCGAAAGCCCCATCGCGTACCCTCACCCCATGGCAGACGCCCCCATCACGAGCGAAACAACCGACGACCTGCAGGGCCCCGCCGATGCGGGCGCCGTTGCGAAGCCTGAGGTGATCGCTCCGGCAGACATCGCGCAACCTGACCAGGATCGGGGTGCTGAACCCTCCGCGACCGATTCCGAGCCGCCGGTCCTCGACTCGACTCCGGAGCCTGCCGCCGAAGCGGGTAGTCCTGCGGCGCTGGCGGCCGAACAGGCCACCCCCGCGCAGACAGCCCAGGTGCGGGCGACCACGTCCAAGGCCGCCACGTCCAAGGCCGCCACGCCCAAGGCCGCCACGCCCAAGACGGCCACGCCCAAGACGGCCACGTCCAAGGCCGCCACGTCCAAGACGGCCACGTCCAAGACGGCCACGTCCAAGGCCGCCACGTCCAAGGCGGCCACGTCCCGAGCAGCCGTGTCCGAAGAAGCCACGTCGAAGGCGGGCACCTCCCAAGCAGCCACCTCGAAAGTGGACGCGTCCCCAGCAGCCACACCCCACGCGGCCACCGCCAGGACTGCTGCGTCGAAGGCAGCCAGGTCTAAGGCAGCCGAGACCGCCACCTCATCCAAGGTCGGCACGTCCGAAGCAGCGACCGTAGAGTCCACGCTCGTGCAAACCGCCCCTGCCCGGAGACCCCGCGCGGCTCGAGCCGGCTCATCCACCCCGAAGTCGCCCTCCACCACAGCGGCCACTCCGAACGGGTCACGGTCCAAGCCCCGGGCGAGCGCACAGAAGGCGATGCCCCTTCGTGTCCTGCCGGAGAAGCCCAGGCTCCCCAAAGCTGGCAAGACCGTGCTCGACGGCGTCGGCGTCCCGGTGTTCGGCGCCCGCCACGGGTCGGTGGAGACCGTCGATTGGAGCGCCCTGCACAAGGACTACCGGCGCAATCCCCTGGTGTCCTTCCTGCGTCATCGGCGCTGGGTGTACGCGACAGCCTGCACGGACCGGCTGTTCGTCGCTCTGGCGATCGTCGACGGCGGGGTGTCCGGTACCGCTTTCTGCATGATCACGGACCTCGAGACCGGCGAGGTGATCGCCAACTCGTCTCGCCCCGGCGGCACCCGCCCCCTGGTCCAGGTCAGCGACAACCCGACGGAGGGACTCCTCGCCAGCTACCGCCTGCCGGGGACCGAGTACCGGATTTACCGGGAGGCCGGCAGCAGCGAGACGAAGATCAGTGTCCGACTGCGGAACACCGCCGAGTCGCTGCCGGGGCTGCGCTGGGTGCCCGGCATCACCAGCATCCCGGTGCTGCGCGACCTGCCCA
>CAZECO010000044.1:15106-19590 GCA_964510455.1 uncultured Actinomycetes bacterium | reverse complement strand
TGGTGACGGCGAACGCGTCGGAATCTCGGGGTGCCCCGGGGATCCGCGCTCAGCTCGGCGGGCTTGCCCCAGATTTCGACGCGTTGGCCGTCGTGACACCGACCGTGCTGCGACGCGGGTGCCGCCGACCAGCGACCCTGTCGCCCGCGTCGAAACCGCCTCCGGCGCAGTCCCGCCATGCCCGCTGCCGCCCCACGGCCCCTGCGCCGCAGCCGCTGCCTCCCGCGTCCCGATCCGGCCCGATAATGGAGGCATCACTTCGAGGAAGGCGCTGCGATGACGACCGAACGGCCAGCCCACCAGCTGCACGACGCCGACGGCAGCCCGACGCGGGACCGCCCCTGGATCATCCGCACCTATGCGGGGCACTCGTCGGCGAAGGCATCCAACGAGCTGTACCGCAGCAACCTGGACAAGGGCCAGACCGGGCTGTCGATCGCGTTCGACCTGCCCACGCAGTGCGGCTACGACGCCGACGACCCGATCGCGCTGCCCGAGGTCGGCAAGGTGGGGGTGCCGATCAGCTCGCTGGACGACTTCCATGTCCTCTTCGACGGCATCCCGCTGGAGAAGATGAACACCTCGATGACCATCAACGGCACGGCCATGTGGCTGTTGGCGCTGTACGTCGCGCTGGCGCGGGAGCGTGGCGAGGACGTCTCGAAGCTGCAGGGCACGACCCAGAACGACCTGATCAAGGAGTACCTCGCCCGCGGGACCTACATCTTCCCGCCCGAGGCGTCGATGCGGCTGATCGCCGAGATGTACGAGTACTGCCTGGAGGCCATCCCGAAGTGGAACGCCTCCAACATCTGCTGCTATCACCTGCAGGAGGCGGGCGCGACCCCGGCGCAGGAGCTGGCGTTCGCCCTGGCCAACGCCATCAGCCTGCTGGACCTGCTCAAGGCGCGCGGCAAGTTCACCCCCGAGCAGTTCGAGAGAGCCGTCGGACGCATCTCGTTCTTCGTCAACGCCGGCATCCGGTTCGTCGAGGAGATGTCCAAGATGCGCGCCTTCGGGCAGCTGTGGGACGAGTACACGGCGACCCGGTTCGCGGTGGCCAATCCCAAGTACCGGATCTTCCGCTACGGCGTGCAGGTCAACTCGCTGGGCCTGACCGAGGCGCAGCCGGAGAACAACGCCTGGCGCATCCTCATCGAGGCGCTCGGGGTGACGCTGTCCCGCAACGCCCGCTGCCGGGCGCTGCAGCTGCCGGCCTGGAACGAGGCCATGTCGCTGCCGCGCCCGTGGGACCAGCAGTGGTCGCTGCGGCTGCAGCAGATCCTGGCCTATGAGACGGATCTGCTGGAATACCCGGACATCTTCGACGGCTCCCCGGTCATCGAGTCGAAGGTCGCCGCGCTGATGGAGGAGGCGAGCGCCGAGATCGAGACCATCCTCGGCATGGGCGGCGTCATCCCGGCCATCGAGAGCGGCTACATGAAGACCGCCCTGGTCCGCTCGATGTCACAGCGGATGAGCCGGATCAACGCCGGCGAGCAGATCGTGGTGGGCCTGAACAGGTGGGCCGAGGGCGAGCCGTCGCCGCTGACCGCCGGGGCGGACGGCGGGATGTTCAAGGTCGATCCGGGAGCGACCGCCCAGATCCTGGCGTCGCTGGAGGCGACCAGGGCGCGGCGTGATCCGGCGCGGGTCGACGCGGCGCTGGTGGCGCTGAAGGCTGCGGCCAAGGACGGCAGCAACCTGATGGAGCCGTCGATCGAATGCGCATTGGCGCGGGTGACCACCGGCGAGTGGGCCGGCGCGCTGCGCGAGGTGTTCGGCGAGTACCGGCCGGCCACCGGGATCGAGGGCCAGCAGCTCGGGCTGACCGGCGATCGGGTCGAGGCCGTGCGCGCCCGGATCGACGCGCTGGCCGTCCGGATGGGGCATCGCCCGCGCATCGTCGTCGGCAAGCCCGGACTCGACGGCCATTCCAACGGCGCCGAGGTGATCGCGGTCTCGGCCCGGCACGTGGGATTCGACGTGATCTACTCCGGCATCCGGCTCTCGCCGGATGAGATCGTCCAGTCGGCGGTCGAAGAGGGCGCCGACGTCATCGGGGCGTCCGTGCTCTCCGGCTCGCACCTCGACCTGGCCAAGCAGATCCTGGACGGTCTGGCCGCTGCGGGCGCGGGCGAGGACATCGACGTGGTGATCGGCGGCATCATCCCGCCTTCGGACGCCCGCGAACTGGCGTCGATGGGCATCAAAGGCGTGTTCACCCCGGCGGACTTCGAGCTGATGGACGTGATGGAGTCCATCGTCGGGGTGCTCGAAGAGCGCGTCGGATGAACCTGTCCGAAACCGTCGAGAAGGCGCGCAACCGGAACAAGCACGCGATCTCGCAGCTCGTCGGCGTGTTCGAGGACACCCGGCCCTCGGCACCCGCCCGGCGGGCGGAGGTGCTGGCGCTGCTGGCCGAGTCCGCCCCCGCCGCAGGCCGGCGCGCGATCATCGGGCTGACGGGCACGCCGGGTGCCGGGAAGTCCAGTCTGCTGGCGCGCGTCGTGCCGCAACTGCTGCAGCGGGACCCGGGACTGACCGTCGCCGTGCTCGCCGTCGACCCCTCATCGCATATCTCGCGCGGGGCGCTGCTCGGCGACCGGACCCGGACCCGGTTCGGCAATGATGAGCGCGCGTTCTTCCGCAGCCAGTCGACGGCGACCGAGCTCGGCGGGCTCGCGCCCAGCTCGTACCAGGTGTCGCGCCTGCTGCGGGAGCTGTTCGACGTGCTGATCGTGGAGACGGTCGGCATCGGGCAGAGCGAGCTGGACATCCGGTTCCTGGCCGATCACGTCTATCTGGTGCTGCAGCCGCTGGGCGGCGACGAGATCCAGTTCCTCAAGGCGGGCATCATCGAGATCCCGGACAGTTTCGTGCTCAACAAGTGCGACGATCCGGCGGCCAACGCGTCGTACTACCAGCTGCGCTCGGTGCTGTCGCTGGCCCGGCCGTTCGAGGATGAGCTGCCGCCGATCCACCTCACCAGCGCCCGCACCGGCCAAGGCATCGATGAGCTGTGCTCCGCCGTCCTGGCCGTGGTCGACGGGCCGGTGCGCCGCACCGACGCCGAACGGCAGGAGTACTACTTCGGCCGCTGGATCGGCGACGAGTGGGGAGCGGTCGGACGGCGGTTCGCGGCCCGGCAGGGCGGGGCGGCGGGCATCCTGGCCGAGGCCGGCGGGTTCGATGCCGCGCAGGAGTGGTTCAACAAGCGCATCGTGGAGTCGCTGCTGGGGTAGCGCCTGGCTACGACGACCAGCGCGCCCCGCACGTCAGGCATTCGTGGTCGTACCGGGCACCGCCCTGGCCGCACCCGCCGAGAACCGCCAGACCGGTGCGGACGGCCTCCCGGCTCTCCTCGTCCTGCACATCGAGCAGGATCGGGACACCGGTGCCGCCACAGACCCGGCATGTCTGCGCCGCCGCTGTCCACCAGGCAAGGCCGGCCTCATCCACAGCCCCATGCTGTCGGCGCCCGGCCGCCGCCGCAAGGCGGGAAGCCGCCGGCCGAGCCCCCGCCACAACCGGTGGTGTGAGAATGGCGCGGTGCCCCACCAGATGCACGACGACGAGGTCGCCCTCCCCCCGGCACAGGTTGGCCGGCTGATCGAAGCCCAGTTCCCCCGGTGGTCCGGATTGCCGATCGCCCGCCTGCGGTCTTCCGGGACCGACCATGCCATCTTCCGGCTGGGGCCGGCGCTGGGGATCCGGATGCCGCGGGTGGCATGGGCGGTGGGGACGCTGGAGCGCGAGTACGCCTGGCTGCCGGTCCTGGCGGGGTCCCTGCCGGCCGAGGTCCCCACTCCCCTGGCACTGGGGCGCCCCGGGGAGTCGTACCCCTGGACCTGGACGGTCTTCCGCTGGGTGGACGGCGCCAATCCGGTCGCGGGTTGGCTCGGCGACCCCGACGGGCTCGCCGCCGACCTCGCCGCCTTCATCGCCGCGCTCCATGCGATCGATCCGGCCGGGGCCCCGCCGACGGTGTGGAGCCGGCCGCTGCACGAGGAGGATGCGCGTGTTCGGGCAGCGCTGCCGGACCTCCCGGCACCGATCGACATCGCCGCGGTCGAGCATGCCTGGGAGGTTGCCAGAGCGGCCCCGCCGTGCGGCGAGCGCACGACGTGGATCCATGGCGACCTGGCACCGGGGAACCTGCTCGTGGTCGACGACCGCCTGCACGGGGTCATCGACTTCGGTGCCATGGGCATCGGCGACCCCGCCAGCGACCTGCGTCCGGCCTGGAACCTGCTGCCGCCCGGAAGCAGGAAAGGCCTGCAGGAGCGGCTCGCACTCGACGACGCGCAGTGGTCGCGCGGTCGAGGTTGGGCGCTCCTGCAGGCCGTGGCCCAGATCGAGCACTTCGACGGGCGAAATCCGGTGTTGACGGCGAACGCCTGCCGGGTGCTCGACGAGATCGCCGCAGAGGTGGCTGCCGGCCTCCTGTGACGCTGCGGCCTATCCCAGCGCCGCCACCGCTG
>CAZECO010000044.1:0-15006 GCA_964510455.1 uncultured Actinomycetes bacterium | reverse complement strand
GGCCAGATCGTTGTACAGCTCCTCGTCGGCCGCCGCGCTCACGTTGAGGATCAGGTCCGGATTCAGGTTGGAGATCGGCTCGAGCTGCAACTCCGAGCCGGTGTTCGGGATGACCATCGGCGTGATGTCGCCAAACAGGTCCGTGGCCCACGGTCCGACGCCCTTGCTCTCCTCGCCGAACCCCTGCCAGTCGAACACCGCGACCGGTTTCACGCCGAGCGCAAGCGCCATTTCGGCGTCCGACCATCCGAGCGCGACAACGGTCAGTTCGCCGTCGTCTGGAACAGGGACGTTCACGGTGCCGAACATCGTCTCCACCGAGCCGAGCAGTTCCTCCTCCTGCTCCTCCGCATCATCGGAGGAGCAGGCCGATGACAGGATCAGCCCGGCGGTCACCATGACCGCGCCGACCAGTCTTCCAACACGCATCTGTCCATTCCTTTCCATTGGTTGCTGCTATTCCTAGAGTGCGCCGGTAGCCAGGGGGACGATCATCGGGGAGCCGGTCTCCGGGTCGGGGATGATCCGCGCCCGCACCCCGAACACCTCTTCCACCAGGGCGGAGGTGACCACGGCCGACGGATGCCCCTGCGACACGATCGCGCCGTCCTTCATCACGATAAGGTGCGTCGCGTAGCGTGCCGCCTGGTTGAGGTCGTGCAGGATCGCCACGAGGGTCCGGCCTTCGGCGTTGAGCTTCGTGCACAGCTCCAGCAGATCGAGCTGGTGGGAGATGTCCAGGTAGGTGGTCGGCTCGTCCAGCAGGACGATCGGGCTCTCCTGCGCCAGCACCAGAGCGATCCACACGCGTTGGCGCTGACCGCCCGACAGCTCATCCACCGGTCGGCCGGCGATCTCCAACGTCCGGGTCTGCTGCAGCGCGGACCGCACCGCGCGCTCGTCCTCCGTGGACCACTGCCGCATCATCGCCTGGTGCGGGAAGCGGCCGCGGGAGACGAGGTCCACGACCGTGATGCCCTCCGGGGCGATCGAGGTCTGCGGGAGCAGTCCGACCCGGCGGGCCACTTCCTTGGCCGGATAGGAATGGATGTCGCGCCCGTCGAGCACCACGGTCCCCTTGACCGGAGGCAGCAGCCTGGCCAGCGTCCGCAGCAGTGTCGACTTCCCACAGGCGTTGGGCCCGATGATCACGGTGAAGGAATCAGCCGGAATGACGACGTCGAGGTCCACCAGCACCTTGCGTTCGTCGTATCCGGCCGTGATCTTCTCTGCGGACAGGCGCGGCTGACCGTCGCTGGGGATGCTCATCTCGCCCTCGCTTGGTTGACCAGGAGCCACAACAGGTAGGCGCCGCCCAGGCAGGAGGTCACCACGCCGACCGCCAGCTCGCCGGGCGCGATGACCACCCGCGCGATGACATCGCTGACCAGCAGCAGCAGCGCCCCTACCGCCGCTGCCGCCAGCAGGCTCACCCCCGCCGACGAGGTGATGCGCCGCGCCAGTTGGGGCGCGGCCAGAGCCACGAACGAGATCGGGCCGGCCAGCGCGGTGATGAAGGACACGTAGCCGACGCCGAGGGTCAGCAGGATCAGCCGGGAACGCTCGACCCGCACACCGAGCGCGCTGGCCGAGTCGTCGCCCATCTCCAGCAGGCGAAGGGGCCGGGAGTACACCACGGTGAACGGGATCAGGACCGCGATGCTGATCAGCATCAGCCAGACATCCGCCCAGTCCGCTCCGTTCAGCGATCCCGCGCCCCACGACGCCGCGCTGACGGCCTCCTCCCGGCCGGCGGTGATCAGCAGGTAGGAGTTGACGGCGTTGAGCATGGCCGATACCGAGATCCCGACGATGATCAGGCGCATGCCGTGGACCCCGCGGCGGTAGGCCAACAGGTACACGACCAGCGCCGTTGCGAATCCGCCCAGCAGCGCTCCTGCCGTGGTGACCGCAGCGCTGGCATTCACCACGATCATGGCGATGAGGGCTCCGGTGTAGGCGCCGGTGCTGAAGCCCATGATGTCGGGGCTGCCCAGCGGGTTGCGGGTCAACGACTGGAAGATCGCGCCGCTGACGGCCAGCGCAATCCCCCCCAGCAGCCCCAGCAGCACCCTCGGCAGCCGCCACTGCACGACGGTCCGCTGGTCGGCCTCCGATCCGTAACCGAAGATCGCCCCGATCACCTGGCGCAGGGACAGGTCCGTGTCGCCGACCAGCATGGACAGCAGGACCGTGACGAGGCACAGCCCTGCCAGGACGGCCGTGACCCGGGCCACGTGCCCGTCGAAGACGAAGCTCCAGGTCGGGCCGCGCACGACCGCGAAGCGCTGCGGCAGCAGGGGTTCGGTCTCCTCGATCCGCTCGGTGGGTGCGCTCACGACCTGCCGCCCTTGCGCCGGATCATGAAGATCAGTAGCGGGGCGCCCAGGAACGCGGTGACCACGCCGACCGGGAGTTCGCTGGGCACCAGCACCCGGCCGAGCATGTCCGCTGCCAGGAACATCGCCGGCGCGAAGATCAGGCTCGCCCCGACGATCCAGCGCTGATCCTGACCGACGATGAGCCGCACGACGAAGGGGACCATCAGTCCGAAGAAGGCGATCGGCCCGGCGGCCGCGGTGGCCGCCCCGCACAGGACGGTGATAGCGACGAAGCTGAGCGTGCGGATGAGCGTGACCTTCGCACCGAGGGCACGGGCCAGATCCTCCCCGAGGGCGAAGACGTTCAGCGACCTGGCGATCAGGACCGCCACGACGAGGCCGAACACCACGAAGGGAAGGATGGCGACCACCGTGTTCATCTGGCGGCCCTGCAGCGATCCTGCCGACCAGAACCGCAACCGGTCGAAGACCTCGGGATGGCTCAGCGTGATCCCCGTGCTGATGCCGGTCAGCACGGCTCCCAGTGCGACTCCCGCCAGCACGAGCTGGGCTGGTGTGGCGCCGCCCGCGCCCGCGGTGCCCACGGTGTACACGACCACCGCCGCGACCATCGCGCCGATGATCGCCCACGCGACCTGGCCGGATGTCGCCGTGCTGCCGAAGTAGGTGGTTCCCAGCACGACGGCGAGGTAGGCGCCTGCGTTGACCCCGAGGATGCCGGGGTCGGCCAGGGGGTTGCGCGTCATCGCCTGGATGACGACGCCGGCCAGCCCGAGCGCCACGCCGACCAGGACGGCCAGGATGGTCCTCGGGATCCGCAGGGTATGGACGATGATGTCGTTGGTGCTGTCGCCGGGGTTCACCAGGGACTGCCAGGTTTCCGACCAGGTCATGTCCCCGGAACCGACGAACAGGCTCAGCACGACCAGCCCTGCCAGAAGGCCGGCACCCGCGACCACGACCCCGATCCGTCGAGCAGGATGGGCGGACACCGTCAGCGCTGAGGCATCGGCCTCCAATCGGATGCGCGTGCTCTCAACGCTGCTCACAGCGCTCCGATCACTAGGCACCTGCTTGTGCGGTTAGCCTAACCTAACCACGCGCCGCGCTGCAGCCGGCAGGAGAACGCAGGCGCGGGCATCCCGCCTGTCACCCAGCTGGGCGCCGGAGGCTCGCGGGTCGTCGTCCGCCGGCTCCCGGAAGGGCTCAGGCGATGCTCAGCACCACCTTCCCGGGCGGCCGCTGCTGGGTGAGGTAGTCGATGGCCCGGGCCGCCTCCTGCAGCGGATAGACGCGGTCCACCACGGGTGCGACCTGTCCGGCATCGATGAATGCGCGCAGCACGTCGAGGTCCTCAGCGCGTTCGGTTGAGTAGAACGTCCCCATGCGCTGGACTCCGGCGACCGACCGGACGGATGCCCACAGCGGGCGCTGCAGCCCACCCAGCCACCGCCCGCCGCCCTCGCCGCCGACGATGACGAGCCTGCCGCGCTCGGCCAGGTGCGGCTGGAGCGCCGACAGCGGCCGGTTGCCGGCGATGTCGATGATCACGTCGTAGACCCCCGCGATCTCCTGGAGCTGATAGTCGATGACGGCTGATGCCCCCAGCGCTCGTACGACGTCGGCCTTCCGGCCGCTGCAGACACCGGTCACCTCGGCGCCGATCGCCCGACCCAGCTGCACGGCGAACGATCCCACGCCTCCGCCCGCGCCGGTGATCAGGACCCGCTGACCCGGCCTGACCAGTCCGCGGTCGCGCATCGCGTGCAGAGCCGCGCACCCGGAGACAGGGACCGCCGCTGCCTGCTCGAACGTGGTCGATGCCGGCTTGCGGGACAAGCGCGCGGGAGTGGTGATCGCGAACTCCGCGAACGACCCGTCGGCGGTGCCGAACACCTCATCGCCCTCTGCCAATCCCGTGACCGACCGGCCGACCGATTCCACGACGCCGGCGACGTCGAGGCCCGGGACCCTCTGCTTGGGCACACTCAGCCCGCTGGCGATGCGCACGAGGTAGGGCTCGCCGGTCATGAGGTGCCGCACGCCGGGATCCACACCGGCAGCGCGCACGCGGATCAGGACCTCGCCTTCGGCGGGCTGCGGGCGCTCGATCCCCGCCAGGCGGAGGGTCTGGGTATCGCCGTAGGCGTCTTGGACGATCGCGCGCATCGTTGGTTCGGGCATGGGCCAGTGTCGCAGGGCCATGAGACCGTCGAAAGCGATACTCGACCCGGGGGGTGCTCGATGGATTCGCTGGTGGATGCGTGGGCCGGGGTGTGGTCCCAGCTGACTTCGGCGACCCCCGTGCCGGGCGAGTGGCCGCTGGTGATCGCGCTGGCCGCCGGAATCGTCGCCGCAGCCTGGAGGCGCACCTGGCAGGTGCTGCACAAGCTCATCACGGTCTCGCATGAGGGCGGCCACGCCATCGCCGCACTGGTCACCGGGCGGAGGGTCCTGCGGGTGCGCATCCGCGCCGACGGCTCAGGGGAGACGCATACCTGGGGCAGGCCCGGCGGATTCGGGGGCGCCCTGGTGACCTTCGCGGGCTACCCGTTCCCCGCGATCGTGGGGGGCGGCCTGCTGATCGCGGTCGCGTCCGGCAGCGCCCGGCTCTGGTCGGCCCTTGCGGCCCTGGCCCTGGTGGTGCTCCTGACCCGCACCCGCAACATCCACGGTTGGGTCGTCGTCGGCCTGTGGCTCGCGGGGTTCGCGGCGGCCGCCTGGTATGTGCCCGGCGACGTCCTCGCCCTCGGGATCGCCTTCCTGGGCGCCTTCCTCATCGCCGGCGCAGGCAGATCCCTCCTGGCCGAGCTGCGCACCCGGCGCAGGGGCGCGTCGGGCAGCGATGTGGCGTCGCTGGGCCGGTCCGGCCCGCTTCCGGCGGGCGTGTGGTGGGTGGCGATGTTCGCTCTGGTGCTCGGCTGCGGCTGGGTGGCCTGGGAACAGCTGGCGGCGAACTACGCCGGGGCGTGAGGCTTTGCGCCGCTACTGAGCGGCAACAACTACCCCCGGCCGCGCGCTGTCCCACTGGGCCCCGCACCGCAGGCACTCGCGGTCGATGCCCAGCGTCCCGTCGAAGCAGCACTCGCCGAGACAGGCGAGTCCGCTGCGCACCGCCTGCATGGTGTCCTCGTCGTTGATCTCGAGGACGACGGGCACGCCGGTGCCGCCGCAGCGGGGGCACGTCTGCTGCGACCCGGTCCAGTACTCCTGCGCCGGTGCATCCATAGCTCCACTATGCGACGCCCGACGCACCCCCGCTACCCACACGCCTTCGCCATCCACAACCGGACGGCTCAGCGACAGCGCGGCTGAGACAGCGGGGCCACTATCGGATAGCCGTGGCCTGATGGAAGGAGCCGACCGTGAGCTGCACCGTACCGGACGACAACTGGCACTACCAGGTCTTCGAAGACCCGCCAACCCCGGCCTTCCCACCCGTCCCCCCGCAGCAGGTCGATCCGGTGGCGCGGCTCCGGGAACTGGCCGACGAGCTCGCAGACGACCCCAACCTGGAAGCACAGCACGACGTCTATCGGAGGTTCGGGCCGCTCTTCGCGTGGGAGAACCTCGATCACCTCTCGGTGGGCGACTTCGAGGACTTCCTCAAGTACGAGAACAACATGCGCTGGCGCGGGATCGAGCGCAACCGCAGCCGCGTCACCGGCGATCCCGCCTTGTTGCGGGCGGCCTTGCGGCTGCTGCTGGACGAGGAGCGGACGTTGACCGATCGCCTGAACTGGCTGTGGCCGTTCCGGGCCCCGCTGCCCATGCCGGGCATGGGTCCGGCGCTGATCTCGCCGATCCTGCATGTGGCGCACCCCGACCGGTACGGGGTGTGGAACAGCGGCACCACGTGGGGGCTATCGTGCCTGGCGCTATTGCCCGACCGGCAGCCCGAACCCGGCCGCGGCACCCGCTACGCGATGATCAACGCGACACTTGTGCAGCTGGCGGACGAGGTGGACGTGGACCTGTGGACGCTTGAGCTCCTGCTGCAGCACGTCTCCCAAAGGCGTTCCCGCTGGTGAGCGGACGTCGAAGGGCACGTGCGCCCGGGCAGGCCCGCCGTGGCAACCTGTGCGGCATGAAGGGCCCATCGGCGTCACCGATGCACGCTGGGCCGCCCACCTGGCCTACGCCAGGGCGACGGAGGCGGACTACTACCCGCCAGCCCTGTCGTAGAGGCGGCGGGGGTGACGGTTGGGAGCAGGTTCCCGTCGGGTGCTCACGCTCGACGTGGACACGTGGTCGTGGACCTGATCCCGAAGCCGACCCGATAGGTGGCTGTGATCAGCCAGCCGCGCCGACTGCATGGGGTCTCCGCAGGCCGCTGTGTGTCGGAGGATCAGCCCTTGGTCGGGTGGGAACGTGCCGCTCGTCGAGGGCTACCGAGGTGCTACGGGCGGACGGTGCGGCTGGACGTGCCGCCGCGGCAGCAGCAGTCGGGGGTGGATGCCATATGGGCGACTGGGTGATCGTGCCGTACGCGAGGAAGTACGACCGCAAGAGTTTCTCGTGCGGTGTCCAGGATCTGGACGAGTGGCTGGGACGGTACTCGTCACAGTCGGAGAAGTCGGGGAACACCCGCACGTTCCTCGCCGTCGATGCGAAGAGGATCGTGGGGTACTCCTCGCAGCGCACCTTCCAGGTGGAGCCGGACGACGCGGCGCGGATGGTGGGCGTCGGCCACCGCAGATATCCGATGCCAGCTGTCCTGATCGCTCGGCTGGCAGTCGATTCGGGGTACCAGGGCGCCGGGGTGGGCACCCGGTTGCTGATCGACGCCCTGCACCGGATCGCGCGGCTGTCCACAGAGATCGGATTCGAGGTCGTCGTGGTCCACGCGCTCAACCATGATGTCTCGGTCGTCTACCGCCGGGCCGGGTTCCATCCCGTCCGGGACCAGCCGATGCATCTCTACCTGCCTGTGCACGACCTGCGTCGGACGTTCGAGATGGGTTGTGTGACGGTGTACGTACTCAGTACGTACAGTGGAGGCAGGAAAAGGAGCCGCCATGCCGACGAACGACACCTCCGCCAAGGATGCGCGCCTCAACATGCGCCTGACCACCGAGGCACTGGAGACGATCAAAGAAGCCGCCGCGGTCCAGCAGCAGGACTTGACGTCGTTCGTGCTGGGCGCGGCCCTGGATCGGGCTCGGGCGGTGCTCGCGGAGGAGCGGATCCTGCGCCTCAGCCCACAGGACCTCCTTCAACTGGAGGCGGTGCTCGATCGCGAGCCGCAGGTCATCCCACAGCTGGCGGCGCTACTGAACCGCCACGGCAATCCGGCGTTCAGGTCCTCGGATCACGGCGACCGAGCGCACGCCTGACGCTCGATGAGCCGTTCCGCACTCTGACACGACCGCGTCATGTCAAGCGCTGAAGCCGAAGCACACACGCGAGGTCGGTCGTTTCCTGCGCCGGGCAGGCCGGCCGTGGCAACCTGTGCGGCATGAAAGGCTATATCGGCGTCACCGATGCCCGCTGGGCCGCTCACCTGGCCGACGCCAAGGCGACGGAGGCAAACTTCTGGCTGCCGTCCCCCAGGCTCGGCTTCCGCGCCCTTCGGCTCGGCGAGCCGTTCCTGTTCAAGACCCACTACCCGGCCAACCGGGTCGTCGGAGGCGGCTTCTTCGAGCACTACACGGAGCTGACCTGCTCGCAGGCCTGGGACTTCCTCGGACAAGGCAACGGCGTGCGGTCCCTGCCGGATCTGGTCGAGGCGGTCAACCGCTACCGCAATGGCCCACCGGAGCGCGATCCGGTCATCGGCTGCGTCATCCTCAACGACCTGGTGTTCTTCGACCTGGGCTCGGCGCCGCCCGGCCCCGCATCGTTCGCCAAGAACATCGTCCGCGGGAAGGGGTACACGCTGCCGTCGCAGGACTCCGAGGTCGAGTCCCTGTTCGGGATGCTGCTCGCCGGCAGCGCCGTCGCACCGGCGCCGGTCATCTTCCGGACCGTCCTCGCCCACCAGCGCCTGGGCCAGGGCGGCTTCCGAGCGGTCGTGCTCGACGCCTATGCCGGCCGCTGCGCCATCACAGGGCACAAGATCCGGCCGACGCTGGAAGCCGCGCATATCCGTCCCGTCACGTCCGGGGGCGAGCACGCGGTGGACAACGGGCTGCTGCTGCGCTCGGATGTGCATACGATGTTCGACCGCGGCTATCTGACGGTGGACGGCCGGTATCGGCTGCGGGTCAGCCCGCGGTTGCGCGAGGAGTTCGGCAACGGCGAGGAGTTCTACGCCGCCGAACGCCGGGTTATCGAGCTGCCGCAGCGGGCGGCGGATCGGCCGTCGCAGGAGTTGCTGGAATGGCATCGGGACACGGTCTTCCTGGCGGGATGACGGTACGGCGGCACGCAACCGCCGCGCGCCGCCCGCCTATCCTTGAGGCGTGGCCGACCGACTGACCCTGGCGTCCGATTTCAGCGCCCCTACGCGCGACCAATGGCTCGCCGCCGTCGACAAGGCGCTCAAGGGCGCCGATTTCGACACCAAGCTGGTGGCCATCACCGCCGACGGCATCCGCATCGAGCCGCTCTACACGGCGCAGGACACCGCGGCATCCGCCGACGAAGCCGGATTCCCCGCCTTCGCTCCGCTGCTGCGCGGTGCCGGCGCATCGCCCCGCCCCGACGGCGCGTGGGACATCCGCACCAGCATCAACCACCCCGAACCGAGGACCGCCAACGCGTGGGCGCTGCACGACCTGGCCAACGGAGCCACGAGCGTCGAGTTCGTCGTCGCCGCCCCCGATGACCTGCCGCTGCTGCTGGCGGGGATCGTGCTGGACGCCGCACCCGTCGCCCTGCGGCCCGCCGCCGTCGAGGTCGCCCGGCGCTACCTGGAGATCATCGAGCCCGGCGACGCCGCCCGCGGCACCCTCGGGCTCGACCCCGTCGGCTCGAGCAGCCCGCTCCCCGATGCGGTGGCGGTCGCGCTGCAGGCTGCAGGCCGGACCCCGAACCTCCGGGCGCTGCTGGCATCCGGTGCCAGCGTCGCCGACGCCGGCGCCAGCGAGGCGCAGGAGGTGGGCTACCTGCTGGCGACGGCGACCACCTACCTGCGCGCCCTGGTCGCGGCCGGTCTGGCGGTCGATGAGGCAGCTCGGCAGATCGACTTCGAAGTCACCGCCGACGTCGACATCTTCGCCACCATCGCCAAGCTCCGTGCCCTGCGCTACACGTGGGCGGCGGTCCTGCGCGAGTCCGGGGCGGCGTTCGACGGTGAGCGGGACGGCATCATGCACGTCACCGCGGTGTCCTCCTACCGCACGCTCACCGTCGTCGATCCCTGGGTGAACCTGCTGCGCGGCACCGCGGCCTGCCTGGGCGCGGTCCTCGGGGGTGCGGACACCGTGACCATCGCCCCCTACGACTCGGCCGACAGCCTGCCCGGCGACCCCGGCCGCCGCCTGGCCCGCAACACGCAGCTCATCCTCGCCGACGAGTCCGGCATCGGGCGGGTGCTGGACCCGGCCGGCGGGAGCTGGTACGTCGAGGCGCTGACCGATCAGCTCGCGGCCAAGTCCTGGGCGTACTTCCAGCAGATCGAGGCCGCGGAAGGCGTGCTGCAGGCGCTGCCGATGATCGCCGACGATGTGGCCGCCGTGGCCGCCGAGCGCGACCGCGCGATCGCGCGGCGCAAGCGGCCGATCACCGGCGTCACCGAGTTCCCACAACTGGGCGAGACCCGGCCGGAGCGCACGCCCGTGGCGGCTCCCCCGGCCCCGCTGCCCCGCCGCCGCCTCTCCGAACCGTTCGAGGACCTGCGCGCAGCCGCCGAGTCCGCGGGCGCGACCGTGTTCCTGGCCAACCTCGGCCCGATCGCCGTCCACACCGCCCGGGCGACGTTCGTCGCCAACCTGTTCGCGGCAGGCGGGGTGCGTGCGATCAGCGCGGCCGTGGACGCCGCCACCGCGGCCGGGGCGTTCGCAGCGTCCGGAGCGGCCGTGGCCTGCATCTGCTCCTCTGACGCCATCTACGCCGAGCAGGCCGCCGACGTCGCTGCCGCGCTCCGTGCAGCTGGTGCGCGCCGCATCTACCTGGCCGGCAAGGCCGCCGTCGACGGCGTGGACGAGAACATCGCCCTCGGCGCGGACGCCCTCGACGTGCTGACCCGTCTGCACGAAGCCCTGGAGATCCGATGAGCATCCCCGACTTCACCGCGATCCCGCTTCCCCCGCGCACCCCGCACGCCGACCGCGCCGCCTGGGAGCGGGCGGTCGCGGTGGCCACCGGGTCCACCCCGGACAAGCTGGTGTGGGAGACCCCCGAGGGCATCGACGTGGCCCCCCTGTACTCCGCGCAGGACCTCGACGGCCTCGATCATCTGGCGACCTACCCCGGGCTGCCGCCGTTCCTGCGCGGGCCGTACCCGACGATGTACGTCAACCAGCCGTGGACGATCCGGCAGTACGCGGGCTTCTCCACCGCCGAGGACTCCAACGCCTTCTACCGCCGCAACCTGGCCCAGGGCCAGAAGGGCCTGTCCATCGCGTTCGACCTGGCCACGCACCGCGGCTACGACTCCGACCACCCGCGCGTCCTGGGCGACGTCGGGATGGCCGGGGTGGCGATCGACTCGATCCTGGACATGCGGGTGCTGTTCGACGGCATCCCGCTGGACAAGATGAGCGTGTCGATGACGATGAACGGCGCCGTGCTGCCGGTGATGGCGCTGTACATCGTCGCGGCGGAGGAGCAGGGCGTCGCGCAGGAGAAGCTCACCGGGACCATCCAGAACGACATCCTCAAAGAGTTCATGGTCCGCAACACCTACATCTATCCGCCGGGCCCGTCGATGCGGATCATCTCCGACATCTTCGCCTTCACGTCGGAGCACATGCCGCGGTTCAACTCCATCTCCATCTCCGGCTACCACATGCAGGAGGCCGGGGCGACCGCCGACCTGGAGCTGGCCTACACGCTGGCCGACGGCGTGGAGTACATCCGGGCCGGGATCGCCGCGGGCCTGCCGGTCGATGCGTTCGCCCCCCGGCTGTCGTTCTTCTGGGCGATCGGGATGAACTACGCGATGGAGATCGCCAAGCTGCGGGCCGCGCGGCTGCTGTGGGCGAAGCTCGTCAAGCAGTTCGAGCCGACGAACGACAAGTCCATGTCGCTGCGCACCCACTCCCAGACCTCGGGCTGGTCGCTGACCGCGCAGGACGTGTACAACAACGTCATCCGCACCTGCATCGAAGCGATGGCCGCGACGGCCGGCCACACGCAGTCGCTGCACACCAACGCGCTGGACGAGGCGCTCGCGCTGCCCACCGACTTCTCCGCCCGGATCGCCCGCAACACGCAGCTGTTCCTGCAGCAGGAGTCCGGCACCACCCGCGTCATCGACCCGTGGGGCGGCTCGTACTACATCGAGCGGCTCACCCGGGAGCTCGCGGAACGGGCCTGGGCGCACATCACCGAGGTCGAGGAGCTCGGCGGGATGGCCAAGGCCATCGAGGCCGGCATCCCGAAGCTGCGCATCGAGGAGGCGGCGGCCCGCACGCAGGCGCGCATCGACTCCGGCCGGCAGGCCGTCATCGGCGTGAACCGCTGCCGCCCGGAATCCGCCGAGCAGATCGACGTGCTGAAGATCGACAACGCGGCGGTGCGCACCGGGCAGTTGGCGAAGCTCGCGCAGCTGCGGGCCGAGCGCGACCCCGCGGCGGTGGGGGCGGCGCTCGACGCGCTGGAGGCGGCCGCCCGCGAGGGCACCGGCAACCTGCTGGACCTCTCCGTGCGGGCTGGCCGGGCCAAGGCGACCGTCGGCGAGATCAGCGAGGCGCTGGAGCGCGTCTACGGCCGGCACCGGGCAGAGATCCGCTCGATTTCGGGGGTGTACCGGCAGGAGATGGGCGAGCTGAACAGCACGGTTGCGGGCGTGCACGAGCAGGTCGAGGCCTTCGAGGCCGCCGAGGGGCGCCGTCCGCGCATCCTGGTGGCGAAGATGGGCCAGGACGGCCACGACCGCGGGCAGAAGGTGATCGCGAGCTCGTTCGCCGACCTCGGATTCGTCGTCGACATCGGCCCGCTGTTCTCCACCCCGCAGGAGGTCGCCCGGCAGGCGGTGGAGAACGACGTCGACATCGTCGGCGCCTCGTCGCTGGCGGCCGGTCACCTGACCCTGGTGCCGCAGCTGAAGGCGGCATTGACCGCGATGGGACGGCCGGACATCCTCGTCGTCGTCGGCGGCGTCATCCCTCCGCAGGACTTCGACGAGCTGCGGGCGGCGGGTGCGGCGGCGATCTTCCCGCCCGGGACGGTCATCGCCGAGGCTGCGGCCGACCTGATGGGCCAGCTGCTGGCGAAGCGCCCGTGAGCCTGCCGCTGCCGACGGTTCCGGAGTACGCCGAGCATGTCCGCGGGGGCGACCGGATGTGGCTGGCGCGGGCGATCACGCTGGTGGAGAGCAGCAGGCCGGAGCATCAGGCGCTGGCCGCCGGACTGCTCACCGAGCTCATGCCGGACACCGGCGGATCGGATCGGATCGGGCTGACTGGTGTGCCCGGCGTCGGCAAGTCCACGTTCATCGACCAGTTCGGCATCAACCTGACCGCCGACGGGCATCGGGTGGCGGTGCTGGCCGTCGATCCCACCTCGTCGCGGACCGGCGGGGCGATCCTCGGGGACAAGACCCGCATGGCCCGCCTGGCCAACGACCCGAACGCGTTCGTGCGCCCCTCCCCCGCCGGCGGCTCGCTGGGCGGCGTCGCGCGCCGCACCCGGGAGACGATCCTGCTGTGCGAGGCCGCCGGTTTCGACATCGTCGTGGTGGAGACCGTCGGGGTGGGGCAGTCGGAGACCACGGTCTCGCAGATGGTCGACATGTTCGTGGTGCTCATGCTGTCCGGCGCCGGCGACGAGCTGCAGGGCATCAAGCGCGGGGTGCTGGAGCTGGCCGATCTGATCGCGGTGAACAAGGCCGACGGGGACAACGTCAAGCGGGCGCGGCTGGCGGCGGCCGACCTGCGCCGCGCGGTCCATCTGATGGCCCCCGCGTCCCCGAGCTGGACGCCGCCGGTGCTGACCTGCTCGGCGGTCGAGGGCATCGGGCTGGCGGAGATCTGGTCGCAGATCGTCGCGCACCGGGAGAAGCTCACCGCCACCGGAGAGCGCGCCGAGCGCCGCCAGCAGCAGCAGCTGGGCTGGATGTGGTCGATGATCTCCGACCGGCTGCTGGACGAGTTCCGCGCCTCGCCCGCAGTGACGGAGCAGCTGGCTGCGGTCAGTGCGGCGGTCGTCGCGGGCGACCTGCCGGCGGGGGCTGCGGCGGATCGGATGCTGGCGGCGTTCCTGGGCCAAGATCCAACCGAACCGTGATCAACACGGCAAGGATGGCGTGTTGATCACGGTTCTGATGGATCAAGGCTGGACTGCGGCCAGCCGACCCGCCCCCGCTCATCGCGCGGGAACCGTCGCGGGGGCCGGCCACACTCCCGGGCGAGCCGGACCTGGGAAGGCAGTGCGGTGACCGCCTGCCCGCCGCGGTGCCGCCGAGGGCTCGCCCTGCCCGGCCGCCTGGTCGTCCGCCCGGTGTCCTCGATGCACGAGCGCGCCGCGGAACTGGGCGGCACCCTCAACGCAGGCGGCACGCCGGCCGGCGGCCGGGTGCTGGCCTGCCTGCCGCTGGGCGTCGGATAGTGCGGGATCTTTTCGGCGCCATGGCCCGCGCCGATGTCACAGCGAGACGCGGCTGTACACGGCCCCCGGCTGCCGGGCCAACTGCTTCAGGCGGGCCAGGAAGTCGGTGAGGGCTGCCGGGTCGCCCTGCCCCCAGAACTCCTCGATTTCCGACCAGGGACCGGCCAGCTCACCGAGCCGCTCATCGGGTGCCGCCACGAGGGCCTGCGTGAGCTCCTGTGGCAGACGGATGATGAGCAGCTCGCCCTCGTCGGCTGAGGCCACCACCTCATAGGCCCCCGGATCATCGAGGATCTGCTCGAAGGCCCGCCCGGTCAGCATCTCTTCGAACACCGCCAGGACCACCGTCGGCTCGATCCCCGTTCCATCCGTCGCCGGAAGGTCCGAAGGCAGACCCTGCACGGCCTTCACTGCCGCCGCGTCGTCCGGTGCGACGAAATAGTCGATCAACTGCGCCATGGCCGACTCCCTATCCACTCATCCGCCGCTAGACGGCAGCCAGCCCGGCCGACGCGCATCCGGCCGTCAGGCCCGCCAGCCCGAACGCCTGCACCGGACCGAGCGCCCCGGTGCCCTGCAAACCGTCCTCGGCTGCCGTCACCGCACCCCAGGCCAGGATGCGGAAGGTGAAGTCGTACCCGTTCGGCCCGTCGAGCTGCACGCGGTGCAGCAGGTCGCCGGAGGCCGAGCGCGCCTCGGCGACCACCGAGCAGCCGCCCTGGGCCCGGGACTGCGCATCGGGCCCACCGGTCGAGCCCTTCACCTGGCGCGCCACCAGCCCGCTGACTCCCGAGCGAACCCCCGGCACCTTCAACGCCGCGCTGAGCGCCCCGGTCGCGACCGGAACCGCCTGCATCATCGGCAGCGCCTGCCCGAGGACCACGTTGACGTCCTTCAGCGTGGGGTGCAGCGGCGGCAGTCCGAAATGCTCCGAGGCGCCCACGCTGACCCCGGAGCGCTCCTTGCCGTTGTCCAGGGTGAACCGCGTGACCCGCGCGCCCATCCGCTC
>CAZECO010000043.1:13372-19926 GCA_964510455.1 uncultured Actinomycetes bacterium | reverse complement strand
GCATCGCGCAGATAGCGAATCCCTGGTTCGGCCACTGGGCCATTATTCGCGCTCTTGCATCGCATCCGTGGGCGGGTGGCCTCGTGGGGCGATCGCAGCTGCCGGCCATCGAGTCCACGAGAACCGGTGGAACAGGCCGATCTGACGAGGTGTCTGCCCGGATCCGCTCCCGCTGGGGCTGAACGCTCCCGTAGGGGTAGCGAATTGGGCGCGACACGCCGATAGCAGCGACCCCGCCGGGAGCGTTCAGCCCCGCCGGGAGCGTTCACCGCCCGGCCCCCCGGGGTGTCCAACTCCCAACAGACCCGACCCGCACACAGCCAGGGGGGCGTACGTCGCGCCTGCCGACGATGCGCGAGGATGTGCGGATGATCCGGTTCGGACTTGTGCTGGGCGGCGGCGGGTATGCCGGCACCGCATTCCACGCGGGGGTCGTGACCGCCCTGGCACGGGCCGGCTGGGATGCCCGCGATGCGGCGGTCATGGTCGGCACCTCCGCTGGCGCAGTGTCGGCCGCCCTGCTGGGCGCGGGGTTCCCTCCCCGGGAGTATGTCTCCCTGATCCTGGAGCAGCAGCTGTCGGCCGAGGCTGAGGATGTGCTCACCGGTACCGGACGGCTGCGGCAGGCGCCCCGGCTCCCCCGCCCGCGGCTGCGCCCTGCAGCTCCCCGCTTGCTCGCCGCAGGCCTGCGCAGGCCCGGGACACTTCCCCGCGGCGTCCTGCTGGCCGCTGCCGCGCCCGCCGGCACCGTCGATGTCGCAACCGTCAGCCCGAGCTACGGGCCCCGCTTCGCCGACTGGCCGCAGAAGCCGGTGTGGATCACGGCGGTCGATCTGCGGTCCGGGCAGCGGGTGGTCTTCGGCCGCACCCACGTGGCCACCGTGGCGCAGGCGGTGTCCGCGTCCGTGGCGATCCCGGGGTACTTCGCCCCCGTGGTGATCGACGATGTGCCCTACGTGGACGGCGGCGCCTGGTCGACGAACAACGCCGACCTGCTGCTGGCCGAAGATCTCGATGTCGTGCTGGTGTCGGCGCCGTCGTCCTCGACCGAGACCTGGGCCTGCGACGCCGCCAACTGGGTGCGTGCGCCGGTGCGGCTGCAGCTGTTGCGCGAGGTGGAACGGCTGAAGGCCGCGGGCAAGCGGGTGGTCGTGTTCCAGCCCGACCGCGCCCTGCGGCGCGTCATCGGCGTCAACCCGATGGCCCTGGGCCGGCGCGGTGCCATCGCCCTGGCGTCATGGTCCGCCGCGGCCGGAACCATCCGGGCGAACGGCCTCGACGCCTTCGCTCCGGCTCGGCTGGCTGCCGAAGACCATCGTGACGCCGTCGGCTCCCCAGGCGCTGGGGGTCCAGTCCTGTGAGGTCGACACCGACGTCTTGACCAGGAAGTGGTAGCTCTGGCCGCGCTCGACGAGATCCCGCAGCAGCCGCGCCCGATTGGCGTGCGCGACCGAGCCCGCCGGCCGATGACCCGGTGCGATGGAGTCGCCGATCCGCCGCGCGAGCCGCTTGCCGCGCATGGTCAGAACCAGCCCACGGGTGTCGACAGTCCCCGCCGCACGTCCCAGCCGCAGCTGCTCGTAGACATAGTCGCTCTCAGCCTGCTCGATCCGCCGCTTGGCGCGCCACGGCAGCAGCAGCGGCAGAACCAGCAGCAGCACCACGGCGAAGATCAGGGCGGTCCCCAGCATCGCCTTGCCCCACCAGGACGCCAGCCAGTCCCACGGATCCCAGAGCAGGAACCCCGCCATCAGCAGGTAGCCGGTGCCGTACAGCGCCGACCAGCCGACCACCACGCCCGCCGGATGGCGGACCGGATGGAACCGCCAGGCCGGCGCGCTGCGATCCAATGCATCCGAGGCGTCGTAGGCGACCCGCAGGCCCTTGCCCTGCCACCACGACAGAGACAGCCCGCCGACAGCGATCGCCGCCAGGGCGAGCCCGGCCGCGGCCCGGTGATCCCCGACCCAGTCGGCGAGGTCGACCCATGCGCCGGTGTTGACGGCCAGCAGGATGGCGGCGCCGCCCACGGCCACCGCGACCACCGTCCCGACTGGCCGGGACAACAGCACCAGCAGCGCGCGCAGCCGTCTGACCGCCTGCGCCCGGCCGAGCTGGGCGCCGTGCAGATCGATCGCAACCGCCGCAATCCCGGCGCGGTCCGCCGCCCGGTCCAGCTCTCCGTACACGCTGAGCATCGGCGCGGGCAGGCTCCCCAGAACCATCAGGCCCAGTGCCAGCGCAACGACCACCAGCAGCGTCGCCGCGCCCTGGGTGGCCGAGGGGTCCCCAGTGCCCTCATTGGTTCGCTGGACTGCGAAGGCGAGCAGGGGGATCACGGGGGACAGCAGCACCAGCCCGTGGAGCATGGTCCCCGTCCGCAGGGCGCCGTAGGCGAAACCCACCAGCAGCGCGGAGGTGCCGAATGCGGCGCCAGCCCCCGACGCCCAGGCCGGCAGCACGCCGAACAGCGCCAGTGCCAGCAGCACGGCACCGATCGACAGCCCCAGCAGCGCCAGCGCCCGGCTCAACGCCCCGCCGGAGGTGAGTGCGGTCACCAGCCAGTACGGCAGCAGCATCCCGCCCCGTAGGGATCGGGTCACCGGCTTGACGGCGGCAAGACCGGAATCGTCGCTGTCGACGACGGTTGCCGCAACCGCGGCGGCGGAGGTGGCCGTGCGCAGCATCTGGTCGCTGGTCCCCTCCTCGCGCAAGGACTCCCGACCCACTCCCGCCCGATCGAACGCCCGCAGGGCGGCCACCGCGTCGTGGGCCGCGGCCTGGCTCAGCTGCTCGGCCTGCGCCGCGTCGGAGTCGCGCGCCAGATCGTCGAGCCTCCTGATCAGGTCGGCCTGCTCCGCCACCAGCAGCGCACTGTTGCTCCGGGGGTTCGCCCCGGCCAGGATATCGGCCTGTGCCGCGCGGCCCAGGGCCGGCAGTTCCTCCACGATCGCCCCCATATGGATCGCCCACGCAGCCAGTTCCGCCAGCCGGGGCATCGTCGGGGGGAGGTCGCCGACCAGGCGGTCGGAATAGACGTCCGTGAGCTCGGCCAGGGCATCGGCGCGCAAGCCCTGCCAGTTGGGGACCGATGGGGGGCGGCCACCTGCGGCCTGCGGACCGAAGAGGTCGTCGATGAGGTCATCAAGCACGGTGCTCGCCAGGGACTGCGGGTCGGTAGTGCCATCCAGCCGTCCGGCCAGCTCCGCCGCCCGCCGCACCCTGGCAGGATCCAGCACCAGCCGGCATAGCACCGTCGCGGCATCCATCCGGCCCCAGGCCCAGTCGTTGAGCCGCCAGGCGCGCTTCAGGAAGCCGCCGAAGCGGCTGATGGACATCCCGCCGAGCTTGTCGTCGGCGGTCCGGGTGGCAACCGCGAACCCGTTGCTGGTCTGGGCGCTCAGCTGCACGAGCTCCAGCGGCAGGCTGTTCTCGCCGGTGTTCTCGTCGCCGAGGGCCGTTGTGGCCACCTCCAGGGCAAGCAGCTTCTGCAGCAGGTCGGAGTCGCTGCCCGGCTTGGCGAAGATCCGCCCCCACGCGCGCAGGTCGTCATGCGGGCCCGGGCGCTGTGCCCCGGCGCACAGCTTGGCCAGCACCGGGATGCTCGCCTGTAGCGCGGCGATGACGCGGTCGACGAGGTCTCGCACCTGCCTGCCGGCCGCCCCCGCCTCCGGCGCGGCTTCGCCGGCCCCGAGCCCCTCTCCGAGCAGCTGCTGATGCAGGGCGTTGCGCACCCGATGCGCATGTGCCACAGGGTCGATCCCGGCAGGCGCCCTGCCGGCCTCATGCTCGGCGACCTGCGAGATCAGCGAGGTGATCTGCGCCCGCAGGTTGTGCAGGCCGCCCTGGTCGCTGTCGCCGAGCATCGCCCACTCGTGCCAGGCCAGCCGCAGGGTGAACAGCGTCTGGGTCGGCTCCAGGCCGCGCAGCACCGGATGCTGCCGCCACCGCAGGTCGGTGAGGTCGCGGGACTCCTGGATCTGTCCACGCAGCAGCGAGACCCGCTGCCGGGCGAAGATCACGGCGTCGTAATCCTCCCCGGCGGGCAGCACCCAGACCATCCGCCGCAGCACATCGGCAGCCGCATCCGCGACGCCGACCGCTGCGCTGACGCCCCACGCCCAGCCTGCGCTCGAGGTCGACTTCACGCCCGCGGGAACGTAGGGCAACGGAGCACGGCCGTCGGAGGCGGCCTTGCGGTCGGCGTACCACTGCTCCTGTGCGCGCCGGGAATTGCGGCGGATCCGCTCAGCATCCCATCCCTGCTGAGGCGCTACGAACGAGGCCACATCCCGGCCGGCCCGCCACATCCGCAGCTGCCGGTACTGCTCGAAGACAGCGTTGGCCAGCGATTGCAGACGGACCGGGGTGTCGACGGTACGCAGAACATCCGACCTGGTGCCGCGCCGTCCGGACGCGATGATGTTGTGCTGCTCGATCTGTTCGACGAAGGTCCGGCTGCCCTGGGCGGACAGCGCCCCCAGCATCGCTGCGAGCGACCCGGTGACGCTGGGCGGCTTGTCGGGGTCGTCCGCCCGCTCGACCTGTTCGGCGGGGGCGTGGGGATGCACCAGCACCATCACCCGCCGCACCGGTCCGGCGGCGGGCATCGAATCGACCGCCCGCAGCGCCGACCTGGTCGGCATGTTCGCCAGCAGCCCGCCGTCGACAGCGAACCGGCTGAGGTCGAACGAGGCCTCGGGGTCGACCGCCACCCAGCCGGGCTCATCGCGATTGGTGCTGGCCCAGGAGGCGACGGCGCCCATGTCGGGCCGCAGCCGATGGGCGTCGTCCGCGGACGCCGACGGCAGTCCGCGGTCCACCGGCACGAATGACGGTTCGAACGCGACAGGGAAGCTGGCGGTGCAGCGGGCGGCAAGCGCGAGTTCGTCGGCGGTGGCGTTGATCCGGGCGGAGCCGAACGGGTCGCCGGCCTGCGAACCGTGGCTGGTGCCGCGACGGAAATGGAAGCGCCCGTCATGCACCCATTGGGGCAGACGCTGCCCGGTGGAATCCACCGTGACCTTCTGCACCCCGTTCAGCAGCGTGGTGGTGATCGTCAGGTCGATCGGGACCTGCGCCGCATCGGTTGCCTCGAACGGGGTCGCCAGGCGCTGCATGGCTTCGTTCAACCGGGGCAGGAAGTACTCATCGCCCTGCAGCAGCGAGGTCGGCGACCCTCGGAACGGGCGGCGCAGCAGCGTTTCGATCTGGCCCTGATCGGTCCAGATGTCCCGCAGCTCGGACAACCGGGCCTTGCGGTTGGCCTGCGCCAGGGCCAGGGCAGCGCCGTTGATCCCGCCCGCCGAGGTGCCCGCGATGACATCGATCCGGGCGCTGCATCCAGCGAGCTTCAACAACGGCCCGTACACCCCGGCGCCCTGCGCCAGCCGATGCAGCTCCAGCGATGCGCCTCCCATCCACACGGCCAGGCTTACCCCGCCGTTGAGCACCACCGCCAGCCGGATCTCCTCCGTCGGTACGGCACCCTCCCCGCTTCTGCCCGGCGCGGCAGTCGCGCCTGCTTGTGCTGTGAGATCGTTGGCCATCCCTCGAATCTAGGCCGCAACACCGCAGGGTGCGCGCGGTTTCCGCCAAGCGGCGCGCCGCCGGCCCGCCCGTGCAGAGCACTGTGCGGGCAGAGCCCGTAACGCAACCTTCACAATCAGTTCCGCCGGGTGCCACATGTCGGTGATAGCAAGGCTGCATGGACGCAAATGCGGCAGTCCGCGCCGGCGCAGTCGCCGCGGCGGTCACCTGGGCGGCAGTGCTCGGTGTGCGCGCGGCCTGGTACCACCGGTGCAGCTCCCTGTACCGGTGAATCCGCGTACCGATAGGCCCGCGGACCGATGAACCGCACCGAACTCGCGGTATGGCCGACATCGCCCCCATCGGCAACCTTAGACTGCCGAATGCGCCAAGGGAGGATCCGATGAGTGAACGACGCATGAGCCCATCCGATGCCGTGTGGCTCTACAGCGAGTGGGACAAGAACCCGCAGACAGTCTCGTCCCTGATGTGGATGGACCGCGAGATTGATCCTGATGTGTACCGCGACATCATCAAGACGCGCCTGGTCGACAAGTATCCGACCTTCCACCAGCGCATCCGCAAGTCGCGCAATCCGCTGTTGATGCCCCACTGGGAGGACGACCCGGAGTTCTCGATCGACAACCACATCGAGGTGGTCCAGCTTCCGGCGCCGGGCGACAAGGCAACGCTGGAACGAGTGGTCAGCGAGCAGCGCAGCACCCAGCTGGACTTGGACCGGCCGCTGTGGAAGTTCTTCCTGATCCAGGGCTACCAGGGCACATCCGCGGTCCATGCGCGGATCCAGCACAGCATCGCCGACGGCTGGGCCCTGACGCGCCTGGTGCTCTCGCTCGCGGACCAGGGTGCGGTGGCCGAGCGGGAACTGCCCAAGGTCGTGGACAAAGCCCCCAAGCGCAAGCGGGAGGTGGCGCTGAAGGCGGCGCAGCCAGCCGTCGACGCCGTCGATACGGTGACCGACACGGTCAAGCGCACCGTCGGCGGCGTGACCGGTACGGCCGGCC
>CAZECO010000043.1:0-13272 GCA_964510455.1 uncultured Actinomycetes bacterium | reverse complement strand
ACGGTGACCGACACGGTCAAGCGCACCGTCGGCGGCGTGACCGGTACGGCCGGCCGGGCCGCGGGCGCAGTGGTCGGGATGGTCAAGGAGCCGAAGTCGGTGCCGGCCGCGCTGGCCAGCGGCACCGATGCGCTGGAGGAGACGCTGAGCCTCGCCATCGACCCCCAGCGGTTCCTGGAGTTCGGCACGAAGGTCCCCGCCTCCGTCGCCAGCCGCTGGGGCAGGGTCACCGGAACGACGGATGTGGTCGCCCAGGGAGCCCAGGACGCGGTGGACTTCGTGATCGCGCCGAGGCCGGGCAAGACCATCCTGCACGGGAAGGTGAGCGGCCAGAAGAAGGTGGCCTGGATCGAGCCGATCCCGCTGGCGCCGGTGAAGGAGGCCGGCAGGGCGTTCAACGCCACCATCAACGATGTCGTCCTGGGAGCCTTGACCAACGCGCTGCGGCTGTACCTGCTGGAGAAGGATGCGCTGACCGTCCAGGAGCTCTCCACCGCGGTGCCCGTCAGCCTGCGCAAGATGGACGCCCCGCTGCCGCGCACGCTGGGCAACAAGTTCGGCCTGGTGCCCGTCCAGCTGCCGGTGGGCATCGCCGACCCGGTCGAGCAGGTGGCGTCGCTGAAGGCGCAGATCGACGGGATCAAGCGGTCGCAGATGCCGGTGGTCTCGTTCGGTTTGATCTCGGTCTCGGCGTTGGCGACGCCCGAGGTCGAGCGGCTGCTGCACAAGCTCACCCAGGACCAGTCGATCGGCGTGACCACCAACGTCCCCGGGCCGCGCGGCCCGCTGCAGCTGGCGGGCGGCAACGTGGTGGGTGCGTGGGGCATGGGCGGTCTGTCCGGCAACATGAACCTGTCGTTCGGCATCTTCAGCCTCAACGGCTCGCTGAACTTCTCGGTCCACAGCGACGTGGGGATCACCCAGGACCCGGAGCGGATCCTGGACCACTTCCTGGAGTCGGTGCAGATCCTGCAGACGGCTGCCGGAGTCTCGGCCTGATCGACCGCTGGCTGCGAGGAGGGCGCGATGGCGGGTCCGTTCGACCTGAGCATGAACGGCCTGATGCACCGCGCCTTCCTCCGCGATTTCCAGCGCATCGCCGACGCCGTGCGGACAGGCCGCTGGGGCGCGGCGAGCAAGCGCTGGGCCCTGGTCTCCGAGCTGCTCCACGCGCATCACCAGCATGAGGACGACTACCTGTGGCCGGTCATGCTGGCGAAGATCACCGACCCGGGCGATCGCGCGGTCGTCGATGCGATGGAGGCCGAGCATGCCGACCTCGCTACCGCCCTGAGCAGATGCGAGGCAGACTTCATCGGTCCCCGACCGGCAACCGCCGAGGATCGGGAATCGGTGGCGGGCCACCTGGAGGAGCTCTCCGAGGTCCTGCGGCGGCACACCGCCCACGAGGAGTCCGACGGCGAGCCCCTGATCCAGCGCTACGTGACGGCGGAGGAATTCCGGACCTTCACCAAGCACGCGCGCAGCGGGCCGGGCCGCATGGTCGTGATGCCTTGGATCGCCGACGGGGCCGATCCCGCCGATGCGGCGAAGGCCTGGGGCTACCTCCCCCGGCCGGTGCGGTTCTTCGTGAAGCCGCGGATGGAGCGCTCCTATCTGGCCCGGGTGGCCGCCTGATGGGCGCGTCGCCCACGATAGTCGTGTGAGCAATCTGCGCCAGACGACCGGGACGAGCGCCTCCGCCGTTGTCTTGCTGCTCGCGGCCGCAATGTGGGTCGCGGAGATCGCAGATCTGCTGCTGCCCGTCCAGATGGACTACTGGGGTATCGAACCGCGCGAGCTGGGGGGCCTGCCCGGCGTTGTCCTCTGGCCGTTCCTGCACGCCGGTTTCGGCCACCTGGTGGCGAACACGATCCCGTTCCTCGTGCTCGGCCTGCTGGTGGCCTGGCGCGCGGGCCCGGTGATCTGGCCGGTCCTGGCGACGGTCACCGTCGTCGGCGGGCTCGGGGTCTGGCTGCTCGCGCCAGCCAATGTGATCACCATCGGCGCCAGCGGCGTAGTCTTCGGCCTGCTGGGCTACCTGCTGGCAGCCGGGATCATCACCGGCCGGCTGATCGACATCCTGTTGAGCCTCGGCGTGCTGTGCCTCTACGGCACCCTGCTCCTGGGGACGACACCGTTCGGCGTCGCCCCGGGCGTGTCGTGGCTTGCACACCTGTCGGGATTCGCGGCCGGGGTTCTGGCGGCCATCTGGTTCGCCCCGAGGCGCGCTCGGTAGTCGCCGACTGCTGTGCGCGGCGCCCGTACTACGATTCCGCCCAGGCTGGACCCCAAAGTGGTTGCCATTCCGTTCTACCTGATCACCATGGCGATCGAGTTCGCCGGCACCAAGCGCGATCCGCGCCCGGGTTCGACCAAGGGCTTCGGCGGCAAGGACTCTGCCACATCCATCACGGTGGGACTGGGCAGCCTGGTCATCGGAGCCCTCTACGGCATGGTGCAGCTGGGGCTGTTCGCCTTCATCGCCGACCGCTTCGCGGTCTTCGACCTGGGTGCAGTCGCCAGCGATTCCTCCGCATCGGGCTGGCTGGCCTCCTGGGTGCTGCTGTTCTTCGCGGTGGATTTCCTCTACTACTGGTTCCATCGGCTCCATCACGAGGTCAGGTTCTTCTGGGCGGCCCATGTCACCCACCACTCGTCGCAGTACTTCAACCTGACGACCGCGGTGCGCCAGTCCTGGACCCCGGTGACCGGCACCGTCTTCTACATCCCGCTGTTCATCCTCGGATTCGAGCCGTGGCAGTACGCCTTCGTCTACGGGTGGAACCTGATCTACCAGTTCTGGATCCACACCGAGCGCATCGACAAGCTGCCGCGCTGGTTCGAAGCCGTGATGAACACCCCCAGCCACCACCGGGTGCACCACGGATCGGACAACCAGTACCTGGACAAGAACTACGGCGGCATGCTGATCATCTTCGACAGGATGTTCGGAACGTTCCAGGCAGAGGGGGTCAGGCCGGAGTACGGACTGACCCGGAACATCAGCTCCTACAACCCCGTCTATGTCGCCTGGCACGAATTCATGGCGATCGGTCGCGACCTGCGCGCCTCCACCAGCTGGCAGCAGCGATGGCGGGTGGCCTTCGGCAGACCCGGGGCCTAGCCGGTGCCGCGGCTCGGGCCTGCGATCCCCTGCAGGGCTTCCGCGAGGGCCGCGCCCACATCGGCGTGCGCCTGCCAGCCCCAGTGCATCCCGTCGGGGTTGTTCCGCCCCGCGGCGAGGTGGGGGCCGATGATCGGGTCGAGGTCGATCCCGGGGACCTGCTGGTCGCGGCACCACTGCTCGCCCGCGCGCACAGCTTCCTGGTGGTGTCGCTGCGCGGGGTAGATCGAAGCGTCGTAGGGGGCGGGCAGCAGCCGCACGATGGGCACCTCGGGGCGGTAGTGCCGGATCGCCGTCACCATCCGACCCAGGTAGTGGGAGGTGGCCGGGATGCCCAGCTGCGGAAGCCGCCCGGCCGTCGCCCGGATGACATACGGGGCGGCGGCGCGGTACGTCTCGCGCACCCGGCGGCGGACTCCCCCCGGCCGGAGGTACGGCATCGATTCCCGCAGCCAGGTGGGCAGCGCCGCCGGCAGCTGGTCCATCTGGCCCAGCGCGATCACGACGGCGGTGGACCGCGGAACGTAGACGCCCCACACCACCGGGTCCTTCGTCAGCGCCCACCAGCCGTCGCGCGCCGTCCATCCCGGCCGAGCCACCAGGTCCACCTGCCAGTCGGGTCCCAGCCGCCCGGCGGCGACGTTGGCGTACAGCCGCGGGTCGGTGGGAGGCACCGCCTGCGCCGGCCCGTGGAAGGACAGCGAATCGGCGAAGAGCAGCAAGCTGGCCACCCTGCGATTGTGGCCGCACCGCGGGCCCTGCGACGAGTCGGTGCGACCATTGAACGGTGGACGCACCTCCGAAGGGTTTCCGCGGGGTGTTCCTGTGGACCCCCGGGCCTGCGCAGCTCGCCAACGGGTTCCCGATTCCCTCCGACCGCGCGGCTGAGGCCGTCGCAGCGATCTGCCTGTCCAACGGGGCCCGCCGCAGGCCCCTGGCGGGCATCGTGGTGCTGGGCCGGTGGCTCGGCACCAAGCCCGGCGACCTGGCCGTCGCCGTCGACGGCGTCGACCCGGCCGAGTCAGGCTTCACGGTTCGGATGGACGGCGGCATCGTCATCGAGGTTGCCCATCCCGGCGACGCGCTGCTGGCACCGGGCCCCTACGGCGCCCTGTTCGTGATCCCCGCGGCGCACGATGTCCTGGTCGCACGCGATGGACAGCCGGCCGAATGGCTGCCGAGCGTGCGCGAAGGACGGGCGCACGACCAGCGCGGCGAGCCCTGCCGCTGGCCCCGGCGCAAAGCGCCCGGGGACGGCTGGCGCCCGACCCGCGGTGCGCCCGTGCCGGCGCTCATGCTGTCGGTGTGGAACCCCGGCCCGCTGCCCGCTCAGCCCGGCTGAGTCCCCGTCACAGCGGTCAGCAGAAGGACCGAGTCCGCGAGCGCGGCGACGCTGTGCCGCTGCAGCGGGATGGTGAGCAGATCCCCGGCGGCGCCCTCCCAGGTCGCCCCGTCGGCGGTGTGGAAGTCGATCCGTCCGGACACCACCTGCAGCGTCGCCTCGCCGGGGCTGTCGTGCTCGGCCAGATCGTGCCCCGCGGCCAGAGCGATCAGGGTCTGGCGCAGCGCGTGCTCGCGGCCGCCGTGGAGGGTGTGCGCGGCTCGGCCGCTGTGCGCCCCGCGCGCCTGGTCCAGCAGTTCGTCGCCCAGCCGGGAGAGGTTGTCCGATTCCATAGGGGCAACCTACGCGTGCCGCAAGCGGTGTTCCAACCCCAGCCTGACAGTCGGCCACTCGCCGTCGATGATCGAGAACACCACGGTGTCCCGCCGGGTTCCGTCCAGCCAAAGGTCGTGGTTGCGCAGCACCCCGTCCTGTTTGGCCCCCAGCGCCTCGATCGCGCGCCGGGAGCGCCGGTTGTGCCAGTGCGTCCGGAACTCCACGGCGATGCAATCGAGGTCCTCGAACGCGCGCCTGAGCAGCAGCAGCTTGGTCTCCGGGTTGGCTGACGTGCCCTGGGCGTCCGCAGCCAGCCAGGTGGAGCCGATCTCGAGCCGGCGGTGATCGGCCCGGATGTTCAGGTAGGTCGTCATCCCGACCGGGCGCCGATCGGCGTTGCGGACGATCGTCCACGGCACCGACCGACCCGCCCGGTGATCGGCCAGGCGCTGCTCGATGTCGGCGGCCATCTGGTCGGGGGCCGGGATCCGGGTGTACCAGAGCCGGTGCAGACCTCCGTCTGCCACAGCGCGGGCCAGCGATGCTGCATGCCCGAGATCCAACGGCACCAGCGTCACGGATCGACCCATCAGCGTCGGGGCTTCGAGGAAGCTCATGCGGTCCATCCTGGCATCCTCGGTTCAGCGATCATCTTGCAGTTGAAGTGCAATAATCTGGCCCCATGCAGCTCGCGACGGATGGCCGAAGGGTGCGGGGCCAGCGCACCCGATCCGCCATCGTCGACGCCCATGTCGCGCTGCTCCGCTCCGGCAACCTGGCACCCACCGGGCTGCAGATCGCTACGCGCGCCGGCGTCTCCCTCCGCACGCTGTGGACGCACTTCGCAGAACTCGAGGAGCTCTTCGCCGCAGTTGCTTCCGAGGTGCTCGCGCAGCAGGACGCGCAGTTCCGAGCCGTGGATCCGTCGCTAGCGCTGGCGCAGCGCATCGACGCGTTCTCCACCCAACGCGCACTCGCCCTAGAACAGATCGCACCGTTCGCCCGCGCCTCGGCGGCCCGCGAACCCCTCTCCCCCGTACTGCGCGACTACCACCGCATCCACCTCGACCGGGTGCGCGACGAGGTGCGGGTGCTGTTCCGAGCAGAGCTCGACCGCCGATCGGACGCGTCGCAGGTCGTGGATGCCCTGGCCGCCGCGACCACGTGGGGGTCGTGGTCCACGCTGCGCGACCGGCTCGGGCTCAACCTGCGGCGCAGCCGCTCCGCGATGGCCCGCACCGTCGCCGCACTGCTGCAGTACACACCCACCGATCTGGAGGAGATCCGATGAGTCTCAACCTCGCCTACATCCTGCGCGAGTCCGCCAAGGCCTTCCCGGACAAGCCGGCCCTGCTGTTCGACTCCGGCCGCATCTCGTACGCCGAACTGGACGGCCTCAGCGACCAGTTCGCCCGCGGGCTGCTCGCCGCCGGCTTCCACCCCGGCGACCGGATCGCGCTGCAGCTTCCCAACATCCCGCAGTTCGTCATCTGCTACTTCGGCATCCTCAAGGCGGGCTGCGTCGTGGTGCCGATGAACGTCCTGCTCAAGGCCCCCGAGATCGCCTTCCAGCTCGGCAATTGCCGGGCCTCCGGCATGATCACCTGGAGCGGGACGGCCGATGAGGCGGCCAAGGCAACCGACGCGGCCAACGTGGAGCACCTGTACGTGGTGAACACCCCGGGCACCCCCGAAGCGATCGTCGGTGTGAAGTTCGAATCGCTGATGACCTGCGACCCCACCCTTCCCGCGCCGCTGGAGCCGTGCGACCCCGGGTCCACTGCGGTGATCATCTACACCTCGGGCACCACGGGCACGCCGAAGGGCGCGGAGCTCACCCATTTCCAGCTGTTGATGAATGCCGACACCCCCGGCAGGGTGTTCGGCATCCGTTCCGACGACGTCAGCATGGTGGTGCTGCCGCTGTTCCACGTCTTCGGGTTGTCCAGCCAGCTCAATGTGGCCATCCGGTTCGGGGCCACGCTGTCGCTGGTGACGCGGTTCGAACCGGCGAAGGCGCTCGAGGTCATCAAGCGCGACCGGGTGACGCTGTTCGTAGGCGTGCCGACGATGTTCCTGGCGCTGCTGCACGAGCCCGACGTCGATCCGGAGGCGATCGCCTCGCTGCGGGTGGGCGTCTCCGGCGGGGCCGCGATCCCCGCGGAGGTGCTCGACGCGTTCGAGAAGCGGTTCGGGCTGCTGATCCTGGAGGGCTACGGTCTGACCGAGAGCGCGTCCACCACGACCTTCAACATCAGCGCCGAGGAGCGCCGGATCTACAGCGTTGGCAAGCCGATCTGGGGTGTCGACCTGCAGATCTGGGGCGATGGGGACCGGCCGCTGCCCGCCGGGGAGGACAACGTCGGCGAGATCGTGATCCGCGGCGTCAACGTGATGCGCGGCTACTACGGCGATCCGGCGGCCACGGCAGAGGCGTTCGCGCGCGGCTGGTTCCGCACCGGCGACCTGGGGTACGTGGACGCCGACGGCTTCGTGTTCATCGTGGACCGCAAGAAGGACCTGATCATCCGCGGCGGCTACAACGTCTATCCGCGTGAGATCGAAGAGGTGCTGTACACCCACCCGGAGATCCTGGAGGCGGCGGTCGTCGGGGTTCCGGACGCACGGCTCGGCGAGGAGGTCAAGGCGTTCATCACTCCGCGGCCGGGAGCGACCCTGACCGAATCAGACGTCATCGACTTCGTGAAGGAACGGATGGCGTCCTACAAGTACCCGCGGCTGATCGAGTTCCGCGCCGAGATGGATCACGGACCCACCGGGAAGATCCTCAAGACCCACCTGCGGTAGGGGCGACGTCCCGCCAACGCAGCGGCCGCTGCCCGCCGCACGGCAGGCAGCGTGCTGGGCTGCGCTCGTCGGCCGAGACACGACGATGACTCGTGCCCGAGCGGGCGAAACTCACCGGCTCGGCTGCTGCCCGCCAGCATGCTGCCCGCCCGGGCCGGACGACCTGCGGGCGGCCGGTCCCGGGCGGACAGAGCCGCTGCCGGTCTAGTCGAGCACGTCCTTGGCGGTGTCCTTCACCTGCTGGGCGGTGTCCTTCACCTGCTCGCCGGCCTTCTTCACCGAGGCCTTGGCCTGGTCGGCCTTGCCCTCGACCTCCAGGGACGGGTCGTCGGTGCCTTTGCCGATCAGTTCCTTGCCCTTGCCGATCAGGTGCTCGGCCTCGTTCTTGACCTTGTCCGTCAATCCCATGTTCGTGCCTCCTTTCGCCTCACCCTAGGCGAGCCAGCGTGATCGGCAACCGGACAGCGGGTGGGCTCTGCGTCGCCGAGCGGGTCGCGTGACAGGATTCGGGGATGGACTCCGCCCGAACCATCGAGGCCCGGCGCGACGACCTGCGCACCACCCGGATCGTGTCGCAGCCCCTGCCGCGGCTGCAGCCCGGGCAGGCGCTGCTGGCCGTCGACCAGTTCGGCCTCACCGCCAACAACGTCACCTACGGGGCCACCGGGGACACCATCGGCTACTGGGGCTTCTTCCCGGCTTCCGACGGCTGGGGCCGGATCCCCGCCTGGGGCTTCGCCGAGGTCGCAGACAGCCGGGTCGCGGGCCTGGATCCGGGGACGAGGGTGTTCGGCTACCTCCCGATGGGCACCCACCTCGTGGTGCAGCCGGACCGGATCGCCCGCGGCGGCTTCATCGACGCCGCACCGCACCGGGCGGAGCTGCCCGGCGTCTACAACGGCTACCGACGGTGCGCCGCCGATCCGCTCTACGATCCGGCCGCCGAACCGATCATGACGATCTTCTTCCCGCTGTTCGTGACCTCGTTCGTGCTCGACGACTTCCTGGCCGACCACGGCGACTTCGGCGCGGAGCAGGTCGTGCTGTCCAGCGCCTCGAGCAAGACCTCGGCCGGGACGGCGCTGTGCATCGCCCGGCGCCCCGGCGACCGCCCGCGCATCGTCGGCCTCACCTCCGCGGGCAACCGAGCGTTCACGGAGTCGATGGGCTGCTACGACGACGTGCACACCTACGACGAGCTCGAGTCGCTGCCCGACCGGCCCACGGTGTACGTGGATGTCGCCGGCGACATGGCGCTGCGGCTGCGGATCCATCGGCACTACGGTGAAGCCCTGCGGTACAGCTGCGCCGTCGGGCTGGCCCACTGGGACGCGCCGCGGCCCCCGGAACCCCTCCCGGGTCCGAAGCCGGAGTTCTTCTTCGCCCCCGCCCAGATCGACAAGCGGCTGCTCGACTGGGGCGCGGCCGGCTACCAGCAGCGGCTGATCGACGCCTGGGGCGCCATCACCGGGGTGGCCGCGGAATGGTTCGATTTCACCCGGCTGGACGGCTTGGATGCTGCTCCCGCCGCTCTGCAGGCGCTGGTAGAGGGCACGGCGGACCCGCGCCAGGCCTGCATCGTCGCAGTCTGAACGCCCCTCAGGCGGCGTCGAAGACGTTCGGATCCGGACCGACCCGCCCGTCCGGCCCCAGGTCCAGGGCGTCGATCGCGGCCATGTCCTGCTCCGACAGCTCGAAGTCGAAGATCGCGAAGTTCTCCGCCATCCGGCTGCGATGCATCGACTTGGGGAAGATCACATCGCCGCGCTGGATGTGCCAGCGCAGGATGACCTGGGCCTTCGAGCGGCCCAGCGCATTCGCGATCCGGGCGATCACCGCATCGTCCAGCACGCTGCCCTGGCCCAGCGGCCCCCAAGCCTCGACCACGGCCGAGTGCCGGTGCGACGCCGCGCGGGCGGCCTCGTTGCGGAAGTAGGGATGCACCTCGATCTGGTTGACCACCGGCGCCCGTCCCGTCGCTGCGACGATGCGGTCGAGGTGGTCGGGCTCGAAGTTGGACACCCCCGCAGAGGTGAGCGCACCGCCCTCCACCAGCTCCAGCATCGCGTGCCAGGTGCTGACGAAGTCGCCGTCGTAGAGCATCGGCACCGGCCAGTGGATCAGGAACAGGTCCAGCCGGTCCACGCCCAGCTTGGACAGCGTCACATCGAAGGAGCGCAGCACGTCGTCGCGCCGGTGGCGGCTGTTCCACACCTTGCTGGTCAGGTACAGCTCGTCGCGAGGAATGCCCGACGCCGCGACGGCCCGGCCAACCGCGGCCTCGTTGCGGTATGCCTGCGCGGTGTCGATGTGCCGGTATCCGACCTCCAGCGCATCACCGACGATCCGCTCGGTGTCGTCCGGCGGGATCAGGAAGGTGCCGAAGCCGAGCTGGGGGATCTGCGTGCCGTTGTTCAGTGCGACGGTGGGGACCATGGGTTGATCGTATGGGCCGACAACAGCGGTTGAACCCCTGTGGCATCACTCGGCGCAGGGCAGCCGCTAGCCTGCTGCCATGCGGGCGGCGATGAACACGCGGTACGGGCCTGCGGGGGTGGTGGACATCGTCGACACCGCCGCCCCCGAACCGGGGCCCGGCGAGGTCCTGGTACGGGTCGTCTGCTCGACGGTGACCCGCACCGACTGCGGCTTCCGCACCGCCCATCCGTGGTTCATCCGCTTCTTCAGCGGGGTGCGTGCGCCGCGATACCCGATCCTGGGCAGCGACTTCGCCGGTGTCGTGACCGCGCTGGGGCCCGGCGCCGATGCCTTTGAGGTCGGCGACCGGGTGTTCGGCAGTTCGGAGGACCGCTTCGGTACCCATGCCGAGTACGTGGCCATCAACGAGTCGGAGGCCGTCGCCCCCATCCCCGAGGGGATCGGCGACGAGGCCGCGGCGGCCAGCACCGAGGCCTCGCACTATGCGCTGGCGTCCCTGCGGGCGGCGGGCGTGCGGCGGGAGCACTCGGTGATGGTCTACGGCGCGACCGGTGCGATCGGCACCGCCGCCGTCCAGCTCCTGCACGGCCGCGGCGTGCGGGTGACGGCGGTCTGCGACACACCTCGCATCGCGCTGGTGGAGGGGCTGGGAGCAGACCGGGTCATCGACTACACGGCCACCGACTTCACGGCCGACTCCGAGCGTTTCGACATCGTGTTCGATGCGGTCGGCAAGAGCACGTTCGGCGCGTGCCGCAAGCTGCTGAAGCCGAAGGGGGTCTACGCCAGCACGGATCTGGGGCCCTATGCCCAGAACCCGCTGCTCGGGCTGGCCACCCTCGCCTCCCCCGGGCGCCGCGCCATGCTGCCGCTGCCCCCCAAGCGCGATCGGCGCTTCATCGACCTCATCGCGGCCGAACTCGCGTCGGGCCGGTTCCGCCCCGTGATCGACCGGTCGTACCCGTTGCAGGAGATCCGGCAGGCCTACGAGTACGTGGAGAGCGGGCAGAAGACGGGCAACGTGATCATCCGGATCGCCGACGAGGTGTGAGACCGCGCGGCGGTCATTCGAGGACCCGCTGCATCCGTCGCAGCGCCTCCGCGAGCTGCGACCGCGCGGGCTCGCCGAGGGTCGCCGTGTATTCCACCCCGTCGGGCACCCAGGTCATCGCATACATCACCTCGCGGAAGTCCGATCCGCCGATCGGCCAGCGCGTCCTGCCCTCCCCCGCCGGCTGCGCGCCCTGCGCCCATGGGCCGAAGATCTCGCGCATCGATTCGATCGGCAGATCCATCACGACCTCCGCCTCGACCGCCTGCGGCGACCAGGACGTCGCCACCTGGACGAACTGCTCGACCTGTTCGGCCGTCAGCGGCCTGGGCTCGAACGCCACCCGCAGGTGCTCGACCGCCTCGATCCGGTCGACCCGGAAGGTGCGCCAGTCGTCGCGCTCCAGGTCCCAGCACAGCAGGTACCAGTTCCGGGCGCCCGGGGACAGCACATGCGGCTCGACGCGGCGCCGGGTGACCGCGCCGCTGTGCGAGGTGTAGGTGAAGCGCAGCCGCTCGTGGTCGCGGCAGGACAGCGCCAGCTCTCCGAGCACCTCGGAGGACACCGGGGTCCCCTGGCGGCCCCCAGCCGGCCGGATCGCGCTCGCCAGCGCGTTGACCCGCCGGCGCAGTGCCGCCGGCAGTACCTGTTCGAGCTTGGCCAGCGCCGTGAGGGTGGTCTCCGGACCGCCGACCAGCCGCTGCTCCGCGGCCAGCCGCAGCCCGACCGCGATCGCGGTGGCCTCGTCGTCGGTGAGCAGCAGCGGCGGCAGCGCGCCGCCGGCCTCCAGGCGGTACCCGCCGGACGCGCCCGGCGTCGACTCGATGCGGTACCCGAGCCCGCGCAGCCGCTCGACGTCCCGGCGGACGGTCCGCTCGGTGACGCCGAGGCGCTCGGCGAGTTGGGAGCCGGGCCAATGCCGGTGCGTCTGCAGGAGGTTCAGCAGCGCCAGCGCCCGGGTGGTCGTGCCAGCCATAGCCCCAACATTCGCACACATCGCGGACTTGTTCTGTCCGCAATGCGACCTATGCTGTGCTCATGACCGAACCGATCATCGACGCGCACGGGCTCACCAAGCGGTTCACCGTCAAGAAGAAGACCGTGGAGGCCGTCACGGACCTCACCTTCCAGGTCTCGCGCGGGGAGCTCGTCGCCTTCCTCGGCCCCAACGGAGCCGGCAAGTACACCAGTCTGCGGATGCTCACGACCCTGATCCCGCCGACCTCGGGCACCGCCAGCGTCGTCGGCTTCGACATCCTGCGGCAGCACTCGCACGTGCGGGCCCGGATCGGGTATGTCGGCCAGCTCACCAGCGGCAGCTTCGCCCAGCGGGCCCGCGACGAGCTGATCAGCCAGGGCGTCTTCTACGGCATGTCCCGCGCGGCTTCCACGACCCGCGCCGATGAGCTCATCGAATCCCTGGACCTGTCCTCCTACGCGATGCGCACGGTGCAGCAGTTGTCCGGCGGGCAGAAGCGCCGCCTCGATGTGGCGCTGGGGCTGGTGCACGCCCCTCCCCTGCTGTTCCTCGACGAGCCGTCCACGGGCCTGGACCCGCAGAGCAGGGCGAACCTCTGGCAGCACATCCTCGATCTGCGCAGGCAGCACGGGACCACGGTCTTCCTGACCACGCACTACCTGGAGGAGGCCGACCACTATGCCGAGCGGGTCATGGTGATGGACCTGGGCCGCGTGATCGCCGACGACACCGCGCCGCGGCTGAAGGCGGGTTTGGCCGGGGACCTGCTGACGTTCGGTTTCGCATCCGCGGCGGACGCCGACGACGCGCGGCCGGTCGTCCAGCGGCTGACCGACCGGGAGGTCGTCCGCAAGGGCGAGTCCTCCCTCACCCTCACCGCCCCCGATGGCGACGCCCTGCTGCCCGCCGCGGTGCGGGCGCTGGACGCGGCCGGCCTCACGGTGCGCACCGCGACCGGCGTCCCGCCCACCTTGGACGACGTCTTCCTCGCCCTGACCGGCCGCACGCTGCGCGAGGCCGAGGACGGCGCGGCGGTCGGGGAAGAGGAAGCCGCAACCGATCAGGCAGGAGTCTCCCGATGACCGTGATCACCGACGCCGCCGTGCGCCCGAACGTGGTGCGCGACACCTGGAACGTGCTGGTGCGCGAGCTGCGGCCCATCGTCCGCGACCCGTTCACGCTGATCTTCAGCCTGCTGCAGCCGCTGGTCT
>CAZECO010000042.1:18253-20076 GCA_964510455.1 uncultured Actinomycetes bacterium | reverse complement strand
GCGCCGGTGACGGCAGGGTCGCGCAGCTCGGCCTGCAGCTCCGGCTGGATGAAGCCGAACCGGCGCACCGAGGTCAGGCCCTCCACCAGCACCCGCGTCGGCCGTTCCCGGTTGGCCCGCTGGGCGAGGGCCCGCAGCGACGCCGAGTCCGCGATCGTCGTGATGAGCCGCGTCCCGTACCGCTGACGCGCCTTCCGCCAGGGGCCGTCCGCCGCAGTCTCGGCCACATTCCACGGAGTGAGCACCAGCAGGTCGGCGTCCCAGTCCAGGTGCTCCTCGAGGGCCTCGTAGATGGTTCCCACCGACAGCACTGCACGCCGACGCGCCCGCATCTGCCGCGCGAGCAGCGCCTGTCCCAGCCCGTATCCGTTCGACTTGGCGACCGGCACGAGCATGCCGCCCGAACCGCTGTCGTCGCGCTCGGCGAGGACCGCTTCCACATTGGCGCCCCACCGCTGCCCATCGACCTGCAGCACGAAGGTCATATCAGCGCCTCTTCATATAGACGTCGAACGCCTTGTGCCAGATCGGCCGCAGCGGGAAGTCCCATTCGCCGGCCAGTTCGACCGCCTCGCCGCCGGTGCCGACCTTGAACTGGATCAGGCCGAACAGGTGATCGTCCGGGTCGAGGGTGTCGGAGATGCCGCGCAGGTCGTAGGTGGTCGCACCTTCGGCGAGGGCGTCGCGCATCATGCGCCACTGGATGGCGTTGGAGGGACGCACCTCGCGGCCGGCGTTGCTGGAGGCGCCGTAGGAGTACCAGGTGTGCAGGCCGACGGTGACCATCGTCGTGGACGCCAGCAGCCGGCCGTCATGGCGCGCCAGGTAGACCCGCATCCGATCGGGGTCCTCGGCATTCATCGCCTTCATCATCCCCTGGAAGTAGGACAGCGGACGGGGTGTGAACTCGTCGCGGGCGGCGGTCTCGACGTACACCTCGTGGAAGGCCGGCAGGTCGTCGTAGCTGCCCAGGCTGACCTCGACACCCGCCTTGTCGGCCTTCTTGATGTTGCGGCGCCACAACTGGTTGAACCCCTTGAGCAGGTCCTGCTCGGACTTCCCCGCCAGCGGCACCTGGAAGACGTAGCGCGGCTGGTAGTCGCCGAACCCGGCGTCGTCGGAGTCCTCCTGCAGCCACCTGGCGTTGCGCAGGCGCTCGGTGACGCGGATCGCGTCGTTGTTCTGCCAATCGGGGGTGAGGTCGCGCAGCCGCGTCGCCTTGCCGGAGGAGATCGCCGTCTTCACCGTGCTGGCCGACCACTTGCGCAGCACGATCGGCGGACCCATCTTGACGGTGAAGGCGCCCCTGCCCTTGAGGTGCCGCAGCATCGGCTCCATCCAGTCCCGCAGGTCGATGCCGAAGCGCTCGCCGGTCCAATCCAGGTCCGGCCCCTCCGGCAGATACGCCAGGGAGCGCTGGGGCAGCCGCGGCACCGAGCGGTACAGGACCAGCCCGGCGCCGAGCAGCTCCTCGCCGGAGAACCAGCCCAACGATTCGCTGTGCCACCCGCCCTTGACCGAGCCCCAGGCCGGCGTCTGCAGGAAGGAGACGCTCGGCCTGGTGTGGATGTACGCCAGGTGCTCCTCCGCGGTGATGACCCGCACGGTCAAGGTCATTGCGTCTCCTCAAGGTCCAGGTCGATGACGATCGGCGCGTGATCGGAGGTGCCCTTCCCCTTGCGCGCCTCACGGTCCACGTAGGCATCCTTCACGTGTTGCGCCAGTGCAGGCGCGGCGAACGCCAGATCGATGCGCATCCCGCGGTTCTTGGGGAAGCACAACTGGCGGTAGTCCCAGAAGGTGAAGGCGACGTCGTACTTCAG
>CAZECO010000042.1:17014-18153 GCA_964510455.1 uncultured Actinomycetes bacterium | reverse complement strand
GGGCAGGGTCGGGAAGGCGAGATCCGGAATCTTCGTCTCCTGCAGGCAGACCACATCCGGTCCGGTGCTGCTCAGCCAGGCCTGCAGGTGCTCCAGGCGGGGGATGATCGAGTTGATGTTCCAGGTGGCGATCCGCACGGGGCGAGCCTATTGGGTGGCATCCGTCGCCACGCCGCCCGCCGTCCCCACCCGGCCATCGATCCACATCCAGGGCAGGACGCCCATGTGGAAGCCTTGCCGACCATGACAGCATTTGGGCCACCGGACCCCCGACAGGTACCCTGTGCCAGGCGCCTCGCGCGCCACGAACAGCTGGCCCTCCTGCCGCGGATCGTCCGCGGCCGTCTAGTCCGAAGGAGGTTGGTGCCTGCATGCGTCACTACGAAATCATGGTGATCCTGGCGTCCGACGCCGAAGAGCGCACGGTCTCCCCCAGTCTCGACACCTTCCTGAACGTGATCCGCCAGTCCGGCGGCTCCGTGGAGAAGGTCGACATCTGGGGACGCCGCCGTCTCGCCTACGAGATCAACAAGAACGCCGAGGGGATCTACGCCGTCATCGACGTGATCTGCACCCCCGAGGCGGTAGCGGAGCTCGACCGGCAGCTGACCCTGAACGAGTCCGTGCTGCGGACCAAGGTCCTGCGCCGGGACGCCGCCTGATCCCCTGTCGGAGTCAGGACGTAGCCTTCACCCATTCACGCCCGACGCAAAGGAGTCGACATGGCAGGCGACACACAGATCACCGTTATCGGCAACCTGGTGGCCGACCCGGAACTCCGGTTCACCTCCACCGGCCAGGCAGTCGTGAACTTCCGTGTGGCATCGACCCCGCGCTACTTCGACAAGCAGAGCAATGAGTGGAAGGACGGGGAGGCGCTCTTCCTGTCCTGCAACGCCTGGCGGCAGTACGCCGAGAATGTCTCGGAGTCGCTGACCAAGGGCATGCGCGTCATCGTCGTCGGCAGGCTGAAGCAGCGCTCCTGGGAGACCAAGGAGGGCGAGCGGCGCACCGTGCTGGAGGTCGAGGTCGACGAGGTCGGCCCGGCGCTGCGCAGCGCGACCGCCAAGGTCTCGCGCATGGAGCGCAGCGGCGGGGCCAACGGCGGCGGCGGCTGGGGCGGCCAGCCCGCCGGCCAG
>CAZECO010000042.1:8745-16914 GCA_964510455.1 uncultured Actinomycetes bacterium | reverse complement strand
CGGCCAGCCCGCCGGCCAGTCCAGCGGCCGGCAGCCCGAGTACAGCGATCCTTGGAGCAGCAGCGGCCCTTCCGCCTCCGACGAACCACCCTTCTAACCACCCGACCATCCCGGCACCGGCCGGGCTTCCGAAAAGGAGCACCACGATGGCACGACCCGCACCGCGGACGCCGAAACCCATCAAGAAGAAGGCATGCCAGTTCTGCAAGGACGGCGTGACATATATCGACTACAAGGACGTTCCGCTGCTGCGGAAGTTCATCTCCGACCGCGGCAAGATCCGCGCCTGCCGCGTCACGGGCAACTGCATGCAGCATCAGCGCGACATCGCCGGCGCCGTGAAGAACGCGCGCGAGATGGCGCTGCTGCCCTACACCTCGACCGCACGCTAGAGAAGGCCCGAAGATGAAGCTCATCCTGACGCAGGAGGTCTCCAACCTCGGCATTCCCGGCGACATCGTCGAGGTGAAGGACGGCTACGCCCGCAACTACCTCGTCCCCCGCGGATTCGCGATCGCGTGGACCAAGGGCGGCGAGAAGCAGATCAGCCAGATCAAGCGGGCGCGCGACGTCCGGGAGGTCCGGGACCTCGGGCATGCCGGCGACATCAAGGCCCAGCTCGAGGGGCTGAAGGTCAGCATCACCGCCAAGGCGGGCGCCAGCGGCCAGCTGTTCGGCCGGATCACCGAGCGGGACATCGCCGAGGCGATCAAGGCCAGCGGCGGCCCGGTGGTGGATCGCCGCCGGATCGAGGTCTCCAGCCCCGTGAAGTCGGTGGGCCGGCACTCTGCAACCGTGTCGATCCACGCCGATGTGGCAGCGACCGTGGAGTTCGAGGTCACGCCGGCCTGATCCGTTCCGCACAAGGGCCCGCCTCCGCGTTGGGGCGGGCTCTTTGTCGTTGCCCGAATGGCCGATTGAGCCCTCATCGAGGCAGGCATAGCGTGGAACCGTCAACTGGGCAACGAAGCGTGTCGGACCCGGGGGCGCCCTGGCTGCGCTTCCTGCCCCCGAGTCGAGGAGCAGCACATGTTGACGGAATTCGCGCCGGCGCCGTCGTTGCCGACGTCCGATCTGGCGACTGCCAGGGCCTTCTACGAGGGCCTCGGCTTCACGGCCGAAGAACAGCCCTTCCCCGACGCACTCGGCTTCACCTCCGGTGCCGGCGGGTTCATCATCTACACCTCGGCTTTCGCCGGGACGAACAAGGCGACGGCGATGATGTTCCACGTCCCACCCGACGAGTTCGACAGCATCGTCGCCTCGCTGCGGGACAAGGGCGTCACCTTCGACACCTTCGACATGGGGGAGGGGCCGACATGGGACGGGGATGTCCTGGTTCACGAGTCCATGAAGTCGGTCTGGTTCCACGACCCGGACGGCAACATCATCCACGTCGGGACGATGGGCTAGGACTTCGACGGTCCGGCGGCGGGCGTGGGCGCGTCCGGATTGTCAGACTCGGGGGTGGAAGGGAGCCGCCATGCTCGGTCACTACAACCCGATACCGACCCTCGGCACGTCCGACCTGAAGCGGGCTCGGACGTTCTATGAGGACACGCTCGGCTTCATCCCGCACACCGTGGAGAACGAAGGGGTGCTCTACACCTGCGGCGACAGCATGTTCCTGGTGTTCCCCTCCGCCTTCGCCGGGACGAACCGGGCCACCTACATGTCGTTCCAGGTCCCGGCCGAGGCGTTCGACGGCGAGGTCGCCGAACTGAAGGCGCAGGGGATCACGCTGGACACCTTCGAGTTCGGGGATGCCGTCTGGGAGGACGGCGTCATGCACTACGGCGAGGAGCGGGGCGCCTGGTTCCGGGACCCGGACGGGAACATCATCAGCCTGGAGACGCACCGGCTGCAGCGCGGGCGCACCGAGTAGCGCTGAGGCCTTTCGTACCCTGGAAGGCGTGACGACGTACCGCATCACGGCCGTGTGCCTCGGCAACATCTGCCGCTCCCCGATGGCCGAGGCGGTGCTGCGGGCGAAATTCCTCGACGCCGAGCTGAGCGCCCTCGTCACCGTCGACTCCGCCGGGACTGCGGGCTGGCACGAGGGGGACGACGCCGATCCGCGGGCGCGCCGGACCCTGCAACAGGCCGGATATCCGCTGCAGCACCGCGCTCGGCAGTTCCGGCGCGAGTGGTTCGGGCACACGGATCTGGTGCTGGCCATGGACGAATCGAACCTCGCAGATCTGCTCCAGCTGGCCCGGCCGGCGCCGGGCGCCGAGCGCCGGATCCACCTGCTGCGGTCGTTCGATCCCGGCGCCTCCGGCACGGAGGTCCCCGACCCGTACTACGGCGGCGACCGGGGGTTCTTCGAGGTGCTGCAGATGATCGAGGCGGCTGCGGACGGGGTCGTCGAACAGGTTCGCCGGCGGCTGCAGCAGTAGTCCGCGAAACGCCGAAGACTTTCTTGTTTACACAGGCCGCACGAGCCGTTCACGCGGGTGAAACGTGCGTTTGTGACGTGGCACACATCAACTTCCCCACACTATCCACAGGTCGTTCAAGCGTGTCGCGGACCGTTTCCCAGGGTTTCCCACAGGGCCGTCCACAGGCGCGGTAGACGCGGCTGTTTCCCATTCGTAATCTTCGGCGTGGGGTGGGGACCGACTTCGCGTCGGACCCCGGCAGCAGGATGATCGCTCGAGTGCGAGCACCGTGTGGGAGGCCGCAATGAGTTCCGTCGATGATCGGCCCGTTGTCATCCATGACGGTCCGGAGGAGGGTTCGAGCCGGGGCTCGTCGCTGCCGCCCCAGGATCTTCCTGCGGAGCGATCCGTGCTCGGGGCGATGCTGCTGTCCAAGGACGCGATCGCCGATGTCGTGGAAGGCATGCGAGCCGAGTTCTTCTACCGCCCCGCCCACCAGGCGATCTATCACGCGATCCTGGAGCTGTACGGCCGCGGCGAGCCGGCGGACTTCATCACCGTTGCCGATGAGTTGGCCAAGGCAGGGGCGCTGGAGCGGGTCGGCGGCGCTGCGTACATCACCGGGCTGACCCGCGACCTCCCCTCGGCCGTCAACGCCACCTACCACGCCGAGATCGTGCGGCAGCGGGCGCTGCTGCGGAAGCTCATCGAGGCCAGCACCCGGATCCTGCAGCTGGCGTACGACGGTGCGGGGGAGGCCGACGACATCGTCAACCGGGCGCAGGCCGAGATGTACGAGATCTCCTCCGGCCGCCGCGCGGAGGACTACGTGCCGCTGGCCGACATCCTCGAGTCGGCGATCGCGGAGATCGAGGCGATCGCCAACCACGACGGCGACATGATCGGGGTGCCGACCGGTCTGCGGGATCTGGACACGCTGACCCAGGGGCTGCACCCCGGGCAGCTGGTCATCATCGCGGCGAGGCCCGCGATCGGGAAGGCGCTTGCCCTCGATACGCCGCTGGCGACGCCGTCCGGGTGGAGCGCGATGGGCCGGATCGCCGTCGGGGATGAGTTGTTCGCCCCCGACGGGTCGTCGACGCGGGTGGTGGCCGCCACCGAGGTGATGGTCGGCCGCCCGTGCTACCGCGTGCAGTTCAGCGACGACACCTCGATCGTGGCCGACGAGGACCACCTGTGGGTGACCGTGACGGCCCGGGTGCCGGAGATGGCCGGCGCCGCGTGGGCCGCGGGCGGGGCGGTCCGGACGACGGGCGAGATCGCCCGAACGCTGTCCGATGGCCACGTCGTGCCCTCGGTCTGGCCGGGGCCCGACGCCGATGCCCGCCTGCTGGATGCCTGGATGGCCGGCGACCGGGTGATCGTGGCCGCGGAACCGGTCGCCTCGGTCCCCGTCCGGTGCATCGAGGTCGACCGCGAGGACGGCATGTTCCTGGCCGGACGCTCGATGATCCCGACCCACAACTCCACGCTCGGCCTGGACATCGCCCGTGCCGCCTCCGTCAAGCACGGGCTCGCCTCCGTCATCTTCTCCCTGGAGATGAGCCGCACCGAGATCATGATGCGGCTGCTCAGCTCGGAGGGCTCGATCCAGCTGAACAACATCCGGTCCGGCCGGATGGGGGCCGCCGACTGGCAGAAGATCGCCCACCGCCAGGACGCCCTGCGCGACGCGCCGCTGTATATCGACGACTCGCCGAACATGACCATGACCGAGATCCGCGCCAAGTGCCGGCGGCTGAAGCAGCAGCACGACCTGCGGCTGGTGGTGGTGGACTACATGCAGCTGATGACATCGGGCAAGAAGGTGGAGAGCCGGCAGCAGGAGGTCTCGGAGTTCTCGCGGGCGCTGAAACTGCTGGCCAAGGAGCTCGAGGTGCCGGTGATCGCGATCTCCCAGCTCAATCGCGGCCCCGAGCAGCGCACGGATAAGAAGCCGATGCTGTCGGACCTGCGCGAATCCGGATGCCTGACCGCGGACACCCGGGTGATCCGGGCGGACACCGGGGCCGAGGCGACCCTCGGCGAGCTGCACGAGGCCGGTGCGCGCAATGTCCCGGTGTGGTCGCTGGACGCGTCGCTGCGGTACCGGGCGCGGACGCTGACCCGTGTCTTTCCCACCGGGCATCGCGAGGTCTTCGAGGTGCGGCTGGCATCCGGCAGGGTGCTGAAGGCGACGGCCAACCACCCGCTGCTCACCGTCGACGGGTGGGTTGCTGCCGGGGAGCTGGGAATCGGCCGGCGGGTGGCGGTCCCCCGTCATGTGCCGCCGCCGCTGGAGATCGCGGCGATGGACGACGACGAGGTCGTGCTGCTCGCCCATCTGCTCGCCGACGGACGCGTCGCGCCGCGCGAACCGGTGCGGCTGGAGTCGTTGTCGATGGACAACCTGGAGGCGGTGCAGGCGGCGGCGTGGCGGCGGTTCGGGATCCGGGCGATGTGGGACGACACCACGTGCGCGCTGCGGCTGTACTCGCCGTGCGCGCTGACCGACGGGGTGCGGCACCCGATCGTGGAGTGGTTCGCCGGGCTCGGGCTGTACGGGTCGGAGGCCCGGGTGCCGGACTGCGTCTTCAGCGCACCCAAGGAGCAGGCGGCGGTGTTCCTGCGGCACCTGTGGGCGACCAGCGGCGCTCGACTCGCGGCCGGGCAGGTGCGGCTGTCGCTGCCCTCCCGCAGGCTGGCCGACGACGTGGCCCGGCTGCTGCTCCGCTTCGGACTGATCGGCACGGTCTCGGGTTCGGCGGTGTCGGTGGATGCCCCCGCCGACCAGCAGGTGTTCTGGCGGCGCATCGGGGGGTTCGGGCGGTTCGCGGAGGTGGCCGAGGCGATGGCGGTTGGATCGGCGGCTGCCTCCCCGCGCGCGCCGGGCGACCTGTGGAAGCAGGTCGGCAGGGTGCTTGCGGCGGATGCCGGGAGGGGGGAGCCCAGCGGCGAGCGCACCGCTGCGGTGGCGGCCGTGCTGGACGACGCCGACCTGGAGCTCGTGGCGACCAACGACGTGCGGTGGGACGAGATCACCTCGATGCGCTCCCTGGGCTTCTTCGACGTGTTCGACGCCACGGTTGCGGGGACCCACAACTTCATCGCCGACGGCGTCGTGGTGCACAACTCTCTGGAGCAGGACGCCGATGTGGTGGTGCTGATCCATCGCGAGGACTTCTACGACAAGGAGAACCGTCCCGGCGAGGCGGACCTGATCGTCGCCAAGCACCGCAACGGCCCGACCGACACGATCGCGGTGTCGTTCCAGGGGCACTACTCGAGGTTCACCGATCTGGCGGGGTGAGGTCGAGACCCCAAGTGCCACCAACCGGTTGACGTGCGCCATGGAGAACATCCCAAACGCGATCGAAGCCGTACCGGAACTCGCGCCCTGGCTTATCGGGGGCGCCCTGATCGGAGCCCTGTGCGGTCTGATGGAGGATCTCAAGGCGGATGATGGCCTCCCGCACCGCTGGTGGCACTACGGAGCATGGGGAGCCGTCCCCGGCGGCGTCGCCGGGCTTGCGCTGCGGAACGACGGCCGGTCGTCGAGGTGAGGTCAGCCCGCCCCCGGGGGCCGCAGCCCCTCGTGCGCGTACAGCGCGCGGATCAGGGGCGCGTAGTCCCCGGCGGCGAACGCCTCGAACGGCCTCGGTGTGAAGCGCACCAGATCGACCAGCGGAAGGCTCGACAGGGCCCGCAGCGCGAGCAGGGACTGCGTCGACGTGCCCGGCGCGTGCCCACGCGGAACCGCCGGCGACAGCACCTGTCCTGCCGCCGTCCAGGCGACCGAACGGTCCCAGCGCCGGGGCAGCCACAGGACCAGCAGCACCGCCGCAGGGGCGGCGAAGGTCACGAACGCCAGGACGTTGGCGGCCGTGATGACGGACTCGGTGATCGACTGCCCGGTCGCGATCGCACTGCCCACGGTGGCATCGGACAGCCGGGCCATGGAGTCCTCGATGCCATCTCCGACCAGCGGGATCCCGGACAGGGTGTCGCCCACGGAGGACCAGGTCGACTGGAAGCCCTGCGCGGTGTCGGTGAACCCTGTGCTGATGGCCGTCAAGGTCAGCACGGCCTCGCGGACCGCCCAGGCGAATCCGGCGAACAGCAGCAGGGCCAGCAGCACCAGTACGTCCCGCCTGACCTGGCGGTTGCGGGGGCCTGGCAGTTCCGGGTAGAGGCGCATGCGTCGATCCTCACGCCATGGCGCGCCGGTGTCATCCACGAGGCGGTGATGCGGGCGAGCGCCCATGGCCCAGCCACGATCCGTGGCGTTCGCGGCGGATGGAGTTCGCATGCGGTCGCGCACGCTGCGATCCGCGGCGTTCGCTCCGAATCTGGCCGATTCTCCCGGGCATCGATTCCCGGCCGGCTCGCCCCTACCGGAACGCCGCCGCACCGGTCAGCGCCTGACCGATCACCAGCTGGTGCACCTCCGACGTGCCCTCGTAGGTCAGCACGGACTCCAGGTTGTTGGCGTGCCGCATGATCGGGTACTCCAGCGTGATGCCGGCGGCACCCAGCAGGGTCCGGCTCTCCCTGGCGATCGCGATGGCCTCCCGCACGTTGTTGAGCTTCCCGAGGCTGACCTGCTCCGGGCGGAGCTCGCCGGCGTCCTTCAGCCGGCCCAGATGCAGGGCGAGCAGCATGCCCTTGCCGAGCTCGAGGGCCATGTCGGCCAGCTTCGTCTGGGTGATCTGGTAGGCCGACAGCGGCCGGTCGAAGATCTCCCGCTGCTGGGTGTAGGCGATGGCCGTCTCGAGGCAGTCGCGGGCGGCGCCCAGCGCCCCGAACACGATCCCGAACCGGGCCTCGTTCAGGCAGGACAGCGGACCCGAGAGCCCGCGTGCTGCGGGCAGCACCGCCGACGACGGCAGGCGGACCTCGTCCATGACGAGTTCGCTGGTGACCGAGGCGCGCAGGGAGGCCTTCTTCGTGATGTCGGGGGCGGAGAACCCGGGGCTGCCGGTTGGGACGACGAAGCCCCGCACACCCTCGTCGGTCTGCGCCCAGACGATGGCGATCTCGGACACCGATCCGTTGGTGATCCACATCTTGGTGCCGGTCAGGATCCAGTCGGACCCGTCGCGACGGGCCCGGGTCCGCATCCCGGCGGGGTTGGAGCCGAAGTCGGGCTCGGTCAGCGCGAAGCACCCGATCGTCTCGCCGGCGGCCATCTGCGGCAGCCACTGCTCCTTCTGCTCCTGCGTGCCGTACTTCCAGATCGCGAACATCGCCAGCGATCCCTGCACCGACACCAGCGATCGGAGCCCGGAGTCCCCGGCCTCCAGCTCCATGCAGGCCAAGCCATAGGCCGTCGCGGAGGTGCCCGCGCACCCGTAGCCCTGCAGATGCATGCCGAGCAGGCCCAGCCCGCCCAGCTCGCGCGCCAGCTCCCGCACCGGGACGGTGGCGGTCTCGTACCAGTCGGCGATCTCCGGCTTGACCCGCTCCTCGACGAACCGGCGGACGGTGTCGCGGATCGCGAGTTCCTCTCCCGACAGCAGCGAATCGGTGTTGAACAGGCCGAGCGGCGAGGAGGTCGTCGTCATGCCCCTATCTGTACCGGAACGGGCTGACGCCGGTGACGGCGCGTCCGACGCTCGGTGCGCGGCGGTGCCGTGTCCGGCGATCGGGGAGGGTCCGGAGGGAAGATTGCACCATGAGCGGCCTGAGCCTGGGCTCCTGGATGCAGCGGCGCGCACTGCGGACGCCCGACCGCACCGCGCTGGTCCTCGACGATCACGCGTGGTCCTATGCGCAGTTCGACGACCGC
>CAZECO010000042.1:0-8645 GCA_964510455.1 uncultured Actinomycetes bacterium | reverse complement strand
CACCGCGCTGGTCCTCGACGATCACGCGTGGTCCTATGCGCAGTTCGACGACCGCATCCGCCGCCTGGCGCACGCGCTGCGGGGAGCGGGGGTTCGCACCGGCGACCGCGTGGGCTATCTGGGGCCCAATCACCCGATGTTCCTGGAGATGCTGTTCGCGGCAGGATCGCTGGGTGCGGTTGCTGTTCCGGTCAACCACCGGCTCTCGGCGGCGATCGTGCAGGACATCGTCGCCGACGCCGGGTGCCGGGTCCTGATCTGTGGTCCCGAGGTCGAGCCGACACAGATGCCGGGATGCACGGTCATCGGTGCAGGCCCCGCCGCCGAATCGGACAATTACGAGGTGCTGCTGGCCGCCGCGCCACCGGGACGGATCGAGGTGCCGGTCGCGCTGGAGGACGTCGCCCTGCTGGTCTACACCTCCGGCACCACCGGTCGCCCGAAAGGCGTGACGCTCACGCACGGCAACCTGACCTGGAATGTGTTCAACCTGCTGATCAGCGGCGACCTCCGGCACGAGGACGTGACCCTCGCCATCACCCCGTTCTTCCGCATGGGCGGGATCGGAGTGACGGTGCTCGAACTGCTGCTGCTCGGCGGCACCGTCGTGGTGATGCCCGCCTTCGAGCCGGGGCGGGCGCTGGAACTCATCGAGCAGCACCGGGTCTCGGTGCTCTTCGGCGGGCCCGATCTGATGCAGGCCCTGTTCGACCACGAGCGCTTCAGCGACGCGGGCTTCTCCTCTGTGCGGGTCTGCTACACGGGCGGCGCCCCGGTCCCGAGGCACCTGATCGACGGGTACCGCCGCCGCGGGATCCCCGTCATCCAGGGGTACGGCCTGAGCGAGGCCGCCCCGCTCGCACTGCTGCTCGACCCTGACGACCTGTCCCGCAAGGTCGGTGCGGCCGGCCGGCCCGCGTTCTTCTGCGACGTGCGGGTCGCCCGAGGCGATGGCAGCGCGGCAGCCGCCGGCGAGGTCGGGGAGGTCCAGGTCGCGGGACCGAATGTGATGAAGGGGTACTGGAACCGGGAACAGCCCGACGAGCACCTGCTCGATGGACGTTGGCTGCGCACGGGTGACGCGGCCCGCGTCGATCACGAGGGATTCGTGACCATCGTGGGCCGGTTGGCCGACGGCTACACCTCGGATGGCCGCCTGGTGCATCCCGGCGACATCGAGACCGTCTTCCGCGACCATCCCGACGTGAGGGACGTCGCCGTCATCGGCGTTCCCGACGAGGCCGCCGGCCAGGTGGGGGCTGCCTTCGTGGAACTGTCACAGGATGCGGACGGGGACGCCATTCTCGCCTGGGCCGCGGACAGGCTCGAGCCGTGGCTGGTCCCACGGTCGATCACAGCCGTCGAACGGCTGCCCCGGAACCCGGCCGGGAAGATCCTCCGGCACGAGCTGGGTCCGCAAGGGCAGCCGCAGCGACGATCGTGAGGGGCGGGATCGGCGTCCTGCGCCCCTCGGCAGATCAAGCGTTGAGCGCCTGCTGCAGGTCCGCAGCCGAGGTCACCTTCCGCAGGCGGAACGCCAGCACGATCTGCAGGATGCCCAGCAGCACCAGCCAGATTCCGCTGACGTAGGCCAGGGCCAGCAGGGTGATCGAAGGCCACAGCAGCACGACCGCGCCAGCCACGATGCCCAGCGCACCGGCGGCGATGGTCAGGCCGCGACCGGGCGCGCCCTTGGCGGAGATGCCCACCACGAGTTCGCCGATGCCGCGCACGATCCAGCCGAAGCCGATCATCAGGGTCAGGATGGCCACCGCCTCGGTGATCCCGCTGAACGCCGCGACGCCGAGGACGATGGACAGCACGCCGGAGATCCCGGACAGCGCCCGCAGGGATGTGGCGTGGTCGGAGCGGGTCAGCGCGCCGATCACGGAGAAGATGCCGCTGACCAGCAGCGCGATGCCGAGCAGGACGGCGACGACGCCGATGGTCGCCTCGGGCCACACCATCACGGCGACGCCGAGGCCGCCCAGGATGATGCCGAAGCCGAGGAGGAGCCCCCAGTTGCGGCCCACCAGGCCGGCGATCTGATCGGCCTGTTCCTCGCTGATCGCCGACGGCGGCGCTTCGAAGGAGTCGGGGGCGGTCTCGACGGGAAGGTCGGGGTAGGTCGGGATGGGAAGGTCGTTCGTGTTCATTCGTCCTGCCTCTTCAGTTGTCGCCCCACGGAATGGGGCCTCACGATCGCTTCTTCCCGCACACAGCGCACGGAAACGTATCGCTGATCACATTCGGCCCCATCGAGGTGTGACACTCGCGACGAGAGCGATTGGCGGGGCTCCGGATCCGGCAGGCTCCACCCGCGCCGAGAGGGCGCATCGGATCGGCGACCCGTGCCACGATCCGAGACATGTCAACTGACAACGAAGCCGTGGTCGGGCGGCTCGTCGAAGCTATCAACAGCTCCAACCTCGAAATGATGGACGACCTATTCGCTGAGGACGTGGTGATGGACTGGCCACAATCCGGCGAGCGGATCGTCGGCGGGGAGAACCGCCGGGCGGTGTACCGGGCGTTTCCCGCGCTGCCCGCGATCACGCCGCGGCGCATGCTCAGCGCCGGCGACCTGGTCGTCCTCGAGGCGACGGCGGACTACGGCGAGGGCGGCACCTTCCAGGCGGTGTTCATCTTCCAGTTGCGCGACAACCGCATCGCGAAGGAGACGGCCTACTGGTCGTCGCCCTTCGAACCTGCGCCGTGGCGGGCGCAGTGGGTCGAGCGGATGTGAGGGCCTTCCCTCATGCCGTCCTCGGACGCCTGCGGCCGATGGCCTTCCACGTCCGAATCCCGCGCCTGCTCGAGTGGTGATCACCGCGCTCGGCGCGCCAGACTCCGGTCAGGCACGAACGCAGGAGGGCTCGAATGGGCGACAACCAACTTGCCGACATCGGTGAACTCAACATCCTGGAGGCTCACGAAGATGATCAAGGTACGGGGGACGGGGGCAGCCTCGCACCGTTCGACGTCAAGGTGGATGCCGACTTCGCGCAGCACTCGGCGGAGGACGAATTCGCCCTCGACGTGTTGGAGAGCAGCGGGGCCGAGGTGTCCGAGGACGGCACCATAGTGTCCGACTTCCTGACAGTGCTGGTGGACGACGAGTCGGGGTACACGGTGATCGATGAGGTGATCGGGGTCAGCTCCCCCGACGGCACGCAGATCACCGAGGAGAGGATCAGCGTGGTGGACCCGGAGGGCAACTACAGCGTCATCTCCGACGACGTGGACGTGGAGTAGTCTCGGCGCGGCCGAGGGTGCTGCGTGGAGTCGGTCCGTAGGCACGTTCTCATCTCGGGCCGCGTGCAGGGCGTGTGGTTCCGGCAGCGCTGCGCGGAAACCGCTCGGGCGGCAGGGGTGTCTGGCTGGGTGCGGAACCTGCCCGACGGCCGCGTCGAGGCGGTTTTCGAGGGCGCACCCGATGCCGTTGCGAGCCTGCTGGCGTGGTGCCGCACGGGCCCGCCGAGGGCACGGGTGGACGCCGTCGCGGTGACGGTCCAGGAGCCGGCAGGCCATGTGGCCTTCGAGGTGCGGGCATAGGCTGGTCGTGCAGGGAGGTGGTCGCGATGGATGCAGCCCCGCCGAGCGAGCCCGCCACTCGGACCGAGCACGACAGCCTCGGAGAAGTCGCCGTACCGGCGGACCACTACTGGGGTGCCCAGACCCAGCGCAGCCTGCACAACTTCCGGATCGGACGCGACCGGATGCCGTCCGAGGTCATCTGCGCGATGGCGCACGTAAAGGCCGCCGCCGCGGCCGCCAACCGGGACCTCGGCGTGCTGCCCGGTTGGAAGGCCGAAGCCATTATCGCCGTGACCCGCGAGATCCTGTCCGGCGAATTGGACGACGAGTTCCCGCTGGCCGTGTTCCAGACCGGGTCCGGGACGCACACCAACGCGAACCTCAACGAGGTGATCGCCAACCGGGCCAACCAGCGCCTCGGCTCCGACCTCGGCAGCAACACTCCGCTGCACCCCAACGACGACGTCAACGCCAGCCAGTCGAGCAACGACACGTTCGTCACCGCCATGCACGTGGCCGCCTACACGGTGTCGGTGGAGTCGCTGCTGCCTGCGCTGGACGCGCTGCGCGACGCCATGCGCGCGAAGTCGGAAGCCTGGGCGGAGGTGGTGAAGGTCGGACGGACGCACCTGATGGACGCCACCCCGCTGACTGTGGGTCAGGAGTGGTCCGGGTACCAGGCCGCGCTCGCCGCGAGCACCGACCATGCCGCACAGGCGTGGGCGGGCCTGTTGGAGGTCGCGCTGGGCGGGACGGCGGTCGGAACCGGGGTGAACGCGCCGCCCGGCTACACGGCCGGCGCCATCGATGCGCTGGCGCAGGCGACCGGGCATCCGTTCGTCCCGGCCTCGAACCCGTTCGCCGCGCAGTCGACCGTCGACCCGATGGTGCGCGCCCATGCCGCGCTGAAGGCGGTCGCGGTCACCCTGTTCAAGATCGCCAACGATCTGCGGTGGTTCGCATCGGGACCGCGCACCGGGCTGGCCGAACTGCGCATCCCGGCCAACGAACCGGGCTCGACGATCATGCCCGGGAAGATCAACCCGACGCAGGCAGAGGCGATGCTGCAAGCCTGCCTCGCGGTCATCGGGCACGACACCACGGTTGCGATGGCCGGCGCGGAGGGCAACTTCGAGCTCAACGCGTTCCGGCCGCTGGTCATCGACGAGTACCTGCGCTCCGCCCGTCTCCTGCGGGATGCCTCCGACAGCCTGCGCATCCATCTCATCGAGGGCGCGAGCCTCGATGAGCGACGCCTGAAGGCGTACCTCGACCGGTCGGTGATGGCCATCACGGCGATGACGCCGGCCATCGGTTATGAGGCGGCTGCCCGGGTCGCCCGGCTCGCCATCGACGAGGACCTCAGCATCCGGGACGCCGCCGTGCGCTCCGGCATCGATCCCCACCTAGTCGACGGCCTGATCGAGTCCGCACTCGGGGGCGAGCGCTAGGCGGTCAGCGTGGGTCGTCGACCCGCGGGGCTTTCGGCAATCGGCCGTACTGGCGCCGCAGCGCCTCGATCGGGTCGTGCTCCTCGTCGAGCTGCGCCGGGCCGAACAGGGCCAGTCCGAGCCTGCGGATGAAGTAGGCGGCGTCCTTCGCTGCCCGGTGCAGCCGGTCCTGTCGTGGCATGCGGACCGCCTCCTCATGGGGTCGGGCAGTGTTTGCCGTCCCGACTCCAGGTTAGGCCTGCCTCACCGAGGGGGCCAGCGGGGCGACCCGCACGAGACCCGCACGCGTCGGGGGAGGACCGGCGGCCCGCGCTGCTGGAGCCCACGGCTGGATCCCCGGCGGAATCGGCCGGATGCGGCGTGTCGGGCACGAGATCCTGCAGGGGGCGGGAGATTCGCGCGCGATGCGGATGGTCCGCCCGAGGTGTGGGGCTCCCGGCCGTCCGGCGCGGGGATTCGCTCCGCTGCGCGGACTGCCTGTCGCGAGGTCCGTGCGGGCCAAGCGCTCCCGTAGGGGTCAAACGCTCCCGTGCGGGTTGCTGATCCCGGCGTGTCGCAGGCGATTTGCAGCCCTCGCGGGAGCGTTCAGCCCTCGCGGGAGCGTTCAGCGGCGGGGCCCTGGGATGTGGCGGGCAGGGTCTGGGTCCGGCGCCTTCCGCGCGGCCGGTCCGCCCCCCTGCAGCCAAGCCTCGGTCCACTTTCGCTCCAAGCCCCGGATCACCGAACCGGTGGCCGGGCACAACCCCGCTTCGGCCTGCACCCAGCCCGCCTCCGGGGCCAGCACAGAACGCCATGTACTCCGCGGACCAAGAGCACCACCCAGGGGCGGTAGGCGAGGCCGTACAGATCGCGGCGTCCCTCACCGGGTGGGCTTCGGTGCTCGGGAGGCGTCGGCGCCGAGCCCTTCGACGAATCCTGTGACGATGAGGAACTGCCCAGCCGTGTAGGTGCCCATCACGATGACGCCGTCCCAGACACCGAGGTCGAGGCCCGAGAACTCGCCGAGCGCCAAGACCGCGTCGGAGAGGATGAACAGCGCTCCGCCGAGCGCCACGCGGGCGGCGAACGGCTGCGGGAACCGGCCCATGAGATCGAGCGCGAAGACACCCATGCCGACCAGCACGACGCTGTACAGCATGACGGGGATGCGCAACTCCCCCGGGTCCATGACCAGATTCATCCCGGCCCAGAACGCGGCGAAGGGAAGCAGCACCCACGGCCGCTGTCGAATCAGCCCGGGACCCGGGACCGCGCGGTAGGCGAGGATGTAGAGGACCTGCATCACGAGGAACCCGCCGATGCCGGCGATGAACCACAGGTCGCCGTCGGGCATCAGGAGCACGTCGCCGAGCCAGGCGAACACGACGCCGCCGAGCAAAAGGCGGATCGGTCGGCGCAACGGCCGATCCGCAGCCCGCCACGCCCAGGCGAACAGCAGCGGCATGAGCAGCGGCTTGGTGACGTCCGTCAGCAGTCCGCCCGGCAGCAAGTGGCCGAGCACGTTGAGCGCCGCCGCGGCGAGGTAGACGAGCGCCAGCGGGCGCCCGCGGTGGGGGAGCAATGATGCGGTTCGGGCCACGCCTCCATCGTCCAGGGCCTTCATGCGGGACACTGCACGGTTGGCGTTCCCGAGTGAGACTGGTTGCCCCCAACGCGGAAGATACACACTCCCGCCGTCCTACGAGATGGCACCTGTTTCGGTTGTATGGCGCCCTGTCGGCCGAGCCTTCCGCGCATACTCCCGCCGCCGGCCCCGGCACCACCCCGGAACCGCAGTCTCCCCGCACATGCGCCCGCCGTCGACTCCCCAGGGCGTCACGCCGCGTCGAGGCCCGTGCCGAGCTGCGAGGTTGACGGGCAAAGCCGGGTCTGCCTGACCTGAAATCGGCGGCGTCCCGGGTAGCCGGGGACCCGGGCACCCCTACCGACGCGGGGGCGGGAGGTGGATGCGGTGTCACGTGTCGGCGCAAGTGTCGTACGCCCGATACTGTTCATCCGCTGGGCCGGGCTGAACGTGTACGGTCCGCCGCAGCTGCACGACGACCGAACCGGCGGCGACGAATTGGGCCGGGAGCTACGCCGACGCTCGAGGAGCCCGCTCAGCGGTTCGCAGCCGGGACACCAGGGCGCCATCTTCGCCCCGCCCCATCCGGCGCGGAGAACCGATGAGATGGGTGATGCATCGATCTACCTCCACGCATGATTATCCGAGCGGTTCCCCGGTGTAGATGTCGAGCGCCAATCGCGGCGGCCCATCCAGCCAGGCGACGCGGAACGGCCGCTCCCGGTCCAGTCCGAGGCCGAATTGGGTGACACCCTCGAATGCCGAGATGTACCGGGCCTCCTGCAGTGCCACGAATCCACTGGTCACGATGTCCGGCGGGCCGGTGAACGGCGGCCATTCCGCCGGGCGCCCCTCGTAGTCGGTAACGGTCCACACCCGCACGATGATCTCGAGGTCGGCGTCTCCGCGCAGGGCGACGACCTCGCCGGAGGGGTCGGCCACCAGCGGATCGCGGTACTGCACCGACCAGCCGGGCACCCCGCCGGTGCCTGTCATCTCGAACACGAACCGCTCGTAGCAGTCGTGGCGACCGACCCGCATCTCGGCGCCGGTCAAGGCCGACATCGCGAGCGGATCGTCGGACTCCTGGACACCCGTCGAGCCGAATTCCGTGCAGGTCGCGGGTGTGCCGCTGGGAGACGCCGGGGCGGTGACCGTGACGCCCGGCGACTGCGAGGGGGACGACCCCGGCCCACCGCCCCCGGTGCAGGCGGACATCGCCATCAGCGCCAGCACCGCAATCACCCGGGTACCGCGCATCTCTCGACCGTACAACCGTCCGGTGGTGTTGCGAAGGGGTCCCGGGTCAATGGACCGGCCGGTACAGCACCGTGACTAGGTCCTCCACGTCCACCTCGAGCGGATTGCTCTCGTAGATCTCGAACGCCGGCCGCGACCCGTCCACGTGAAGCCCTTGGTCGCTCACCAGCGCATCGAGCTCGGCCCAGGCCGCGGGAAGGCCTGCGTAGGATCCGCGGTGGGTCAAGATCGCGCAACGGCCGCGATCCAGTTGCCCGTGCCTGAGGTCCGGGGCACCGGAGAACTCGGCATCCTCGGTCACCGGTATCGCGGCGTCGCTGCGGAGCAGGTGCTCCGGGGTCCGATCCGGGTGATCGAGGTAGACAGCCATCGGTGGACCCTGCAAGAGATCAAGATGCTCGTGCGCCCACGTGCTGAGCCTGTCGAACGCTGTGCCGATCGTCGTGAAGGAGCCGATGTGACGGATGGCCGCATAGCGGCAGCCCGGGTACTCGATGACGCTGACGTCCACCCGTCCAGCCTGCCATGACTCGCGGGGACCTTCGCGGGGGCCTTCGGTCACTGCTGCGTCCTATTCAGATGTCGCCGACTCCGCCGGAAATCGGAACTGCTGCGCCGCTGGCGCGCCGGTCGGCCCACTGCTTCACTGAATGTCGTGCAAGTCGACCCGACCGCGGAAGACGTCGTTCCATCCGGACTCGTCTGGCCCGGGGAGGCCTACCCGCTGGGCGCCCGGTTCCGCGGTGTCGGCACCAACTTCTCGCTGTACGCCGACCGAGCCGAGGCCGTGGACCTGTGCCTCATCGATGACGACGGCGCCGAGAAGCGCGTCC
>CAZECO010000041.1:0-20082 GCA_964510455.1 uncultured Actinomycetes bacterium | reverse complement strand
ACACGCCCGTGAACACCGTGAGCCGGCGCTTGGGGAGCTCGAGGCTGATGTCCTTCAGGTTGTTCTCGCGAGCCCCATGGACGCGGATCAGGTCGTGGCTGTCGGCAACGTGGGGCGTCGTCATGGGGTCTCCATCTGCGTATCGCTGGGCTGCGTGAGCGGTGCGGCGGGACGCGTGGTCGGTCCCGGACTCGAGCCTACGTCGGCTCGCCGATGCTGGCTCGGGCCGCGCTGGCCGAGTCTGAGCGGCAGCTGATCAAGGGAGCGCACGGTCGAGGTACTGCAGCCGAAGTCGTGGCCGGCCGCGCACCGCGTCAAGGCCCGCCGCCGGTGGATCAAGCGGTCGACGCTACCGGGTTGGTCGACCCGAGCGCGGACGCTGGTCTAGACCGGCGCCCTCGTTCACAACAGATGCGTGCCAACCCAAATCCTCGACCCGACCGGACAACGAGCCGAGAACTTCGCCGTCCACGCTCCAGGCCAGCACCCAAAACGAACCCGCAAGCCACCATCCGTGCCTCAGCAAGACGCGCTGCTCCTGCAAGCCGACAGCCCAACAGGCCCCGTGCCACCTCGCGTGCGCTGAGCCCACCGCAGATCGAACCCGAGCCGGGCGGGCCGGCGTTTCGTCCGGCTCGGGCTAGAGCACGCCCTGGTCGATCATCGCATCGGCGACCTTGCGGAACCCCGCGATGTTGGCTCCGAGGACCAGGTTGCCGGGGGCGCCGAACTCCTCCGCGGTATCCCGGGCGGTGGTGTGGATGTCGGTCATGACCCGCCGGAGCCGGGCGTCCACCTCCTCGAAAGTCCACTGCGACATGGAGGCGTTCTGGCTCATCTCGAGCTGGCTGGTCGCCACCCCGCCGGCGTTGGCGGCCTTGCCCGGCCCGTACGCGATGCCGGAGGCCAGGAAGGTCTCGATCGCCTCGGCCGAGGTCGGCATGTTCGCGCCCTCGGACACGCACACGCACCCGTTCTTGAGCAGTTCGTCGGCGTCGGCCGCATTGAGCTCGTTCTGCGTTGCGCTCGGGAAAGCCGCGTCGCAGGGGACGACCCAAACCCCGTTGCGCCCCTGGGGGTAGTCCTCGACCCGGGTGTATGTTGCTTCCGCGTGGATCTCGGCGTACCGGGTGAGCCGCCCGCGCTCGACCTCCTTGATCTGCTTGAGCAGCGCCAAATCGATGCCCCGCGGGTCATGGATCATCCCGGCTGAGTCGCTGCACGTGACCGGCATGGCGCCGACCTCGTAGAGCTTCTCGATCGTGTAGATCGCCACGTTGCCCGCGCCCGACACCGTGCACGTCCTGCCCTCCAGGGACTCGCCCCGGTCGGCCAGCATGTTCTCCGCGAAGTAGACGTTGCCGTAGCCGGTGGCCTCCGTACGTGCCAGCGAACCGCCCCAGGCCAGCTTCTTGCCAGTGAGCACGCCCTCGTAGCGTCCGGTCAGTCGCTTGTACTGGCCGAAAAGGTAGCCGATCTCACGCGCACCCACACCAATGTCACCGGCCGGGACGTCGATAGTCGGGCCGATGTGCCGGTACAGCTCGGACATGAACGCCTGGCAGAAACGCATCACCTCGTTGTCCGACTTGCCCTTGGGATCGAAGTCGGAGCCGCCCTTGCCCCCACCGATCGGCAGGCCGGTAAGCGCGTTCTTGAAGATCTGCTCGAACCCGAGGAACTTGATCACCCCGGCAGTGACGCTAGGGTGGAAGCGCAAACCTCCCTTGTAGGGCCCGATGGCGGAGTTGAACTCAACCCGGTAGCCCTTGTTCACCTGCACGTCCCCCCTGTCGTCGACCCAAGCCACCCGGAACAGGATTTGCCGCTCGGGCTCGACGATGCGCTGGATGATGTTTGCCTTCAGGTACTTGCGGTCCCGCTCCAGCAAGGGCTGCAAAGAGGTCAGGACCTCCTCGGCAGCCTGGTAGAAGTCCGCCTGAGCCGGGCTGGACCTCAGCAAGTACTCGATCGCCTCGTGGACGTACGACATGACCGCGCTCCCGGTCTACCCGGCGCGGGACTCGCGCCTCCGCCTAGAGCCTACGGCGGCCAGGGCTCCGAAGACTGGCATCCCATCGGTGAGCACGGCGGCCTCAAGCATGCTTGGCTCTCGCATAGGTGGGGCGGTCATTCCGCCGCGAGTCGGGCGCACCTCGGCCGGGTCATCGCAGCGCCCGGTAGACGCGAGCATCACCAGCGTGCCGCTAGTGCCCCGTCAGACAGCAGAGCCATCCCTGTTCGCCGTCGTGCAAGGTGCTGAAGGCGTCCTCGAGTTGCCCGATCATCTCAGGGAGATCATCGACAGCTGTCGCCACCAGGGTCTCGACATCGATGTCCCAGTAGCCGTGGACGATTCGGTTGCGCAGCCGGGTTGCCGCGCGCCACGCGACCTGGGGGTGGGCGTTCTCCGTTTCGACAGGGATCTGGCCGGCAGCCTCCCCGAGCACCGTGAAGTGCCACAAGAGCGCAGATCGCCGCAGAGCGTCAGCTTCGACCTCCTCGGCGGTTCGATCACCGATCAGGTCCCGGATCGCCACGGCCGCGTCGCGCATCTCGCGCAGCAGCAGGAGCTCACGCCGCATAGAGCGGCTGCGCCTCGGCGAGCACCCGCTCGCGGATGTACTTGTTGATCGACTTGCGCGCGATAAGGTCGACGGGTCGGCCGAAGAGGGCTGCGAGCTCGTCCTCAAGATCAAAGAGTCGGAAGCCCAAGCGGGCATTCGGCTTCAGCACGTAAAGCAGGTCGACATCGCTGTCCTGCTTCTCCTCGCTACGAGCGACCGAGCCGAAGACATCCAAAGACGCGACACCGTAGCGCTCGCACACCTCGCGCAAGCGCTCGTGGTCGATGTCCACGATCAACACGTGTCCAGCGTATCGGAGGAGCAGCCGAGCAACTCCGTGTCAGAGGCAACGAGGACGTTGGCCTCGCTAATGGATGGATGCTTGGCACCAGAAGTCGTGCCCTAGACCGCCGCCTACGCGCGCTGCCCCGTGCTTTGGTCGCAGCGACAGACGTCAGTTCAAGTCGACACATGGTCGAAGTGGTCCGCGCGGACGACTTCGATCACTGGCTGTGGGAGCTCAAGCAGAGGTCGGCCGTCTTCGAATCGTCGAACGTCTCGACCGGGTCGCTGCGGGCAAATCCGGGCGATGCCAGACCTGTGGGCCGTGGCGTCTGGAGCTTCGACTCATATTCGGTCCGGGCTGCCGGGCCTACTACCCGAAGGGAGCGGCCCGCGAGTGATTCTGTTGCTGTGCCGTGGCGACAAGGCGACACTGCAACGAGACATCGAGCGGGCATGCAAGCTGGCTGAGGACTATCGGAGCCAGGACCATGGCCAAATGCAGCAAGTACCCGCGGTTCGATGCCGCGGACCTCGATGACGCCGCAGCCTCCTTGAGCGCGCCCGCGCGAGACGAGGTGCGGCGAACGTGTTGGTTTCCGCGCCGAGAGTGAGCTCCGTCGGCCGGCGAGGTCCGGCTGAGCCTGCGGCGCCGTGATCGGCGAGAATGCGGCGGTGACGGACGTTACGGTGACGGCGCTGGCCATCAACGTCGAGATCCCCGAGCACCTGCGGTGGACCGACACCAGGCGCGGCGTGGAGTTCCTGCTGACGACCCTCAACGTGCGGCTGCTGCCCGACGGGCGGCTCGCGGCCAAGGCGTATGGCCGGCCCACGGCCGGCGGGCGGGGCAACTACACCTCGTTCGCCGTGCCCGATCGGCCAGAGCTGCGGGCGCTGATCGAGGCGGCGGCCGACCGGGCGGGGCAGCGGTGGGCGCGGCCGCGCGAGGCAGCCGCGGCCCTTCGCCGGTTGCACGCCGCGCTGGAGGCGGGCGCGCACGGCGAGGAGCTGCGGGACCTCTTCACCGAGGACGCGGTGACCGTAGAGCGGCCGAATCTGCTGAATCCGGGAGGCGCCGAGACGCCGCTGGAGAAGATGCTGGCTGCCTCCTCGGCGGGCGCCGGCCTGTTGGAGCGGCAGCGGTACGACGTCGCCGACATCGTCGAGCGCGGGGACACCGCGGCGGTCCGCCTGACGTGGACCGGCGTGATCGCCCGCGACGCCGGGCCGTTCCGGGCGGGCCAGATGCTGACCGCGCACATCGCCCAGTTCGCGACCGTCCGCGACGGGCGGATCGCCTCGATCGAGACGTACGACTGCTACGAGCCGTTCTCGTAGGGCCCGTGCCGGCGGATGAAGTCCAGCGCCGTGCTGGCCACCTCTTCCCAGCCGTGGTCGATGACCAGCGAGTGGCCCCGATCGGGCAGTTCGACGAACTGGGTGACGGCAGAATTCTTGGCCTGCTTCCTGTAGGCCGCGTGCGCCATCGCCGGCGGCACCGCATGGTCCTTCTGGCCGGACACGATCAGCATGGGACCTCGGTCGTTGGTCGTGTAGTCGACCCGGGTCTGGGTGCGCGGGTTGATGTTTCCGATGGCCGCCTGGTAGATCGGTACGCCGGAGGCTGCGACGTGGAACTCGTCGTACAGTTCGCGGGCCTCGATCTCGTCCAGGGCGTTGGCCCAGCCGTAGCGGAACTCGTCGAAGGTGAGGGTCACCGAGCGGCGCAGGTTCAACGGATTGCCGAGCACCGGCAGGCCGGCCTTGAGCGCAGGCAGGGGCAGTGGGAGCACGCCGCGCCCGGGAGCCGGATCGATGGAGACCGTGACGGCTGATGCGCCGACGCCCGCGATCTTCTGGGCGATGAGGCCGCCGAAGGAATGGCCGATGACGGCGGGGGCTCGGTCGAGGCGCGCCACCGCGTCGAGGTAGTGGTCGGTGACGCCCTGGACCGTCTTGCCGGCGAGGACCTTCGGGTTCGCACGCGCCTGCGCGACGGTGGCCGGCTCGTCGGGCCAGCCGGGCGCGATCGTGCTGTAGCCGTTCTGCTCGAACAGCTCCCGCCAGCGGTCCCAGCTGCCGGCCAGCAGCCACAGGCCATGGATGAAGACCACCGGCGTGCGGCCGGAGGCGTTGGCCTGGTCGATCTCGGCTCGTTCGCGTTCATTCAGCGGCATGGCGCCTCCCTGGGTTGGTGGGAAGCGTAGCGGGGAGGGGGACCGTGGCGGCAAAGCTGGCGCCGGGGGAGGCGGCGGCGCGGGCGGCAGAGTTGTGGGGGATGGGCCAAGGCGTGGAGTTGAGCGTTCGGGCTGCGCTGGCCTATGCGCTGGACAGGCATCGCGGGGTCGAGCAGTTCGGTAGCTCGCTGGGCTCATGACCCAAGGTCGCAGGTTGAAATCCTGCCCCCGCTACCAGTGTCAGAGGCCAGTTCTCGGGAAACCGGGGACTGGCCTCTGGTCGTGAAGTTGGCTGGCTGCGGATGTCCGCGGTCGCGGCGGACTGTGGCGTTCGCCCCGCACCACGGGGCCAGTGGCTGGCAAAGCGCCCACCGCGTGGGGCAAGGCCCAACCCCGCAGTAGCCGATGCGACCCGAGCACATCTGCCCAGGGTGAGCGCCACTCCGCCCAGTAGGGGCTACTACGACGTCGGTCATTGGTTTGTGGTCCAGATGCCTGGCAAGGTCGCCCCACCGGCTGGCCTCGAGCCTTGCTACAGCTGGAGATGGACCCGCAGGGCGTTGTCCAGTCGTTCCATGACGTGGGGTGGGACGCGCCCGATGACCGCGCCCAGCCGATGCACCGACACCGAACGGATCTGTTCGCACTGCGCCTTGGAGTCCAACCGCAGGCCGGTCTCGTCGGCTGTCAGCAGGGCCTGGAACGGGAAGACATGGGTGACGTTGCTGGTGACTGGGACGACGGTCACCACGCCGCGGCCCAGCCGGGCTGCGGTGGCATTGGCGCGGTCGTTGCTGACCAGGACCGCGGGGCGCCGCTTGCCCGCTTCGCTTCCCTGTGTCGGGTCGAGATCGGTCAACCGGATCTCACCGCGCAGCATCGACGAGCCCGTCCGCGAGACTGGTCTCCCACGCGGCGGCATCTCCCGAGGCTTCCCACTCGTCCCATGCGGCCGCGTATGCGTCGTCCAGGGCAGGGTCACCCAACATTCGGATGGCGCGCTGGATCGCCGCAGAACGTGAGGCGAGTCCCGCCGCTTCGGCGTAGCGGTCCAGGGTGGCGACGTCCTCCTCGGAGAGGCTGATGCTCAACTTCATGGGAGCATCCTACCCTGGTAGGACTGGTGATGCTACCAAGGCGGCGCCTCGGCCTTCGACCGCAAACTGAGCGTCTTGTGGGTGCGTCGCCCGAGGCCCACCGGCAGGGGCACACAGGCCCGGGCCGGGCGCGATTGTGAACGGCCAACCGGAGGCGTCTCACGCGTGATACGGTGGACGTATGACCGCAACCCCCGATGAGAAGCGAGTCTCCGTCCGCGAGATCCGCAATCGTGGCGGTGATGTGCTCGCACGTGTCCAAAGCGGAGAGACCATCACCATCACGAGCGACGGCACTCCCGTCGCCGAGCTGCGGCCTCTCCCACGGCGAAGCCTCGCTGCCGCGGAACTGGTGGCGCGCCGGCGACGGCTTCCCCGCGTGGACGCCAGCGCGCTGAGGGGCGACATCGACGCGCTCTTGGACCAGTCCCTGTGACCACCCCGCCCCATGATCGCGCGGTCCTGGACACCAGTTCGGTCATCCGCCTGGGGGAGGTCGATCCTCGGCGCCTGGCCGCCGAGTCCGTCATCACGACCGTGACCTTGGCGGAATTGAGCGTCGGTCCGCTCGTCGCCGCCTCCGCTTCCGACCGTGCCGCCCGCCAGCGACACCTCCAGCAGGCCGAGACCGACTTCGGCGACCCGCTGCCCTTTGACGCCGACGCCGCTCGAGCCTTCGGCCCCATCGCCGCGTCGCTACGCGCAGCGGGTCAGAAGTCACGAGCGCGCGCATTCGACGTCATGATCGCCGCGATCGCTGTGAGCCAGGCACTGCCCATCTACACCTTCAACCCCAAGGACTTCGCGGCAACCGGGGCAGAGCTGGTCGACCTCGGTGAAGCAGCCGAGCATCCCACCCGGTAGGCGTCCAGCCGCGGGGCTGCGTTCTTCGGCGACGCTGCTAGCGCGTCACACGATCCGTTCGATTGCGCCATGACCAACTTCGCCGCCGTACCAGATGACGAATCTTGCTCCCGCTCTAGTCCAGGGTGAGTCGGCCCAGAAATCGAGTCGAACGTTCGACTGCGAGGTGCCCGGTGTGGCGTCCTCATCGGTCCCGGAATAGGCAGGGGCTCCAAGTGTGTGGTCTGGTCCGAAGACGTAGAGCAGTGAAGGCGTGCCCTTCGCCGGCAGCCCAAATGGTCGGTTCTGATCGACGTCAAAGTCGAGGGTGGCAAGCGCGGAAGGGCCTGCTCGTTGCCCCTCCCCTTGTCACGGTGCTGCCTGCCCGAAAGGCGCAACACGTCCGGGGTGAGGTAGCACCACGGCACGAAGAGGTAGTAGCGCGCTCGAGTCTGCAGCACGGAGGTCCCTGGGAACAGCAGGTCACTGAACGCGTCACGGATGGGGCCAATGCCGAGTTCGTCGCGGCTCTCCTTGTCGCTGAACATCGCGACCAGCTCGCGAGCGGCCTTCTGCTCCTCAGGGGTCGAATCCAGCCACGCGACCAGTGACGGCATTTGCTCCCCATCCGGGGTGTCTTGAGTTGCCGCAGCGAACACCGGTCATCAGTCTGGCGGGAATCCGAGTCGTCGCGCCCGCTGTTGCTGACGAGGTGCCCAGCATTGCAGCGAGGCTGGTGTGGCTCGGTGCACGCGATCGAGAGTGGGAGTTCGACCCCGAGGACCGCTGGTTCGTCGAACCCGCGAGGGGGTTCTGATCTGGCGTGCGAAGTGCTGAGCTGGCGGTGAACACGGCGCAACTCCGGCGCGCTTGTGTCCGCCGGCGCAGCTTGACCGAACGGCGATGCGTCGCCGATGCGTGAACGGCAGGGCCGAGGGCGCTCTGGACGCTCAGAGCCTAGCGTGTCTGACGTTTGTGATACATTGGTCAGGTGACGGAACGTGTCGATTGGTCGAACGCGGTCGACCACATGCGCGACGAGCACGACACCACGCCCGTGGTCGCCGACGAAGCCGTCAACGACCTAGACGCGCTCTGGATCGATCCTGACCCGAGCAGCAAGAGCGGGATGTCGGTACGCGTGATCGGCTACTCGGCGACGGGGCGAGGGCTGTTCGTAGTCACCCTCGTCAAACCCGAGGCCGACCCGAACGACAAGCCGGATGGCGACTGGTGGGGCGCGAACTGCTGGCCCGCCAATGAGACAGCTCAACGACAGTACGCACAGAGCAACGAACAGGAGGGAACGCAATGACGCGCTACGAAGTCACCGACAACGACGCGATCGGCGTCGCGGACCGAATCAAGACCGAAGCCGAACTAGCGGAAGCGCATCCCGACCTAACCGACGAGGAAGCATCACGTGGCACACGACGCAATCGCGTCAAAGGGGCGACGCTGTCACTACGCATCGACGCCGACGAGTACAGCGAAATCGAACGGATCGCCAAGGATCGGGGCGTGCCGGTCTCAGCTGTCGTACGCGGATGGATTTCGCAGATGCTAAACGCCGAGCGTGCCCCTGTTGACAGTGTTGCCGAGCTTGGCCGCATCACGTTCGAACTGAAACGTCTCTACGAGTTGACTAGCGCCAAGCCATCGGTGTTCAGCTAAGCAAGGAATCTTGAGCTGTCAACGGCGCGAGATCGCCAGCGCGCGCTGCCGGTCCGTCGAGGCCGAAGCGCGACAGATCCTCGCTGAGGCTCTTGAGCGCGAGCCGGTTACTCTCGTCGATCTGCTCGGCACCGATGACGGCGCCGACATCGGTGCCGAGCAGGAGCGCCTCGGTCTGACCGCTCGCACACCGGACCTGTGACCCGCGTCAGATGCAGTATGTGCTGGACACCAACGTGGTCTCCGCATTGCGGGTCCGAGGACGCAACCCGCAGGTAGAGGCCTGGGCGGCATCGGTGCCTGGATCCGACCAGTTCGTGACGGCCATGACTATTGCTGAGCTCGAACGCGCCGTGATTTGGCAGAGAGCTATCCGACCCACCTCAAGGCGAGGTCCTGCGCCGGTGGTTCGGAGGACCGCGTCCTGCCGGCCTTTGCGGACGACTGCTGCCCATCGACTACCCGCTGCGCAGATCCTGGCCACGTACCGAGTTCCCGAACACGCTCCGCTCGATGACGCGCTCATCGCCGGTGTCGTGGACGCCGCGCAGCTGACCGTGTTCACGCGCAACACCCGGCACTTCGAGCCACTGGGCGTCGTCTGCCTCAACCCGTGGGGCCAGAACCCGTAGACACGGGGTACCCACTGCTCCCGTAGCCCTGACGCATCCGCGGGATGACGAATGCTTGAGGCACTGTGCAGTCCGCCGACGCTGGCTTGACCGGCGGGCGATGCGTCGCCGATGCGATAGTGCATCTGTGCGCGAGACCTCGACGTCCGTACCCGAGCCCGCGGAGACGGACCTGCCGGCCGGAACGGTCACGTTCCTGCTGACCGATATCGAGGGGTCGACGCGGATCTGGGAGGCATTGCCGGAGGCGATGGCGACGGCGCTGAAGCGGCACGACCGGCTGCTGACCGAGGTGATCGAAGGGCATGGCGGGACCGTGATCATCTCCCGCGGCGAAGGGGACAGCTTCTTCGCCGTGTTTCCCAGCGCGGTTTCGGCGGTCGAAGCGGCGGGGGCGTGTCAGCTGCGGCTGAACGGGGAGGCGTGGCCAGAAGGGGCCGCGCTGCGGGTGCGCATGGGGCTGCACACCGGCGAAGTACGGGCGCGTGAAAGCAGCCGCATCGACCACGGTCCGGTCAATCGCTGTGCCCGGGTCAGGGCGGCCGGGCATGGTGGGCAGGTGCTGGTGACTGCGACCACGCGCGGCCTGGTGGAGGGGCGGCTCGGCGGCGGGTTCGGACTGCAGCGGCTGGGGGAGTTCCGGCTCCGCGACCTGGCCGAGCCCGAGCTCCTCTACCAGTTGACCCATGCCGATCTGCCGGCCGACTTCCCGCCGCTGCACACGGGTGCGGAGCGCCCCCGCCGACTGCCGGTACAGGTGAGCTCGTTCGTCGGCCGCGAGCGCGATCTGGAGCAGGCCGTGGCTGCGCTGGGGCAGGCGCGGCTGGTGACGCTGACCGGGCCCGGCGGGATCGGCAAGACCCGGCTGGCGGTGGCGGTGGGCGAGCGGATGGGGGACCGCGCGGGCTCGCGCGTGGTGTTCGTGCCGCTGGCGGCGGTCACCGACCCCGGCCTGGTGCTGGACGGGATCGTCCGGGCGGTGGGCCCGGGCCTCGGCGGCGCGGCCTCGCCGCTGCAGGCGTTGACCGAGTACGTCGCCGAAGGCGATTGGCTGCTGATCCTGGACAACCTCGAACAGGTGGCCAGCGCCGCCGGAGAGCTGGGCGAGCTTCTGGCCCGCTGTCCGGGGGTGACGGTTCTGGCCACCAGCCGCACGGTGCTGGGGCTGGCTGCCGAGCGCGAGTTCCCGGTGCCGCCGCTGCAGCTGCCCGCCGAGGCGGCACGTGTCGAGGAGCTGGCGTCCTCGCCGGCGGTGGCCCTGTTCGTGGACCGGGCCCGGGCGGTGCGCCCGGCCTTCGCGCTGACGGAGGGCATCGCGGGGGCGGTGGCGCAGATCTGCCGTCGCCTGGAGGGCCTGCCGCTGGCGATCGAGCTGGCGGCCGCCCGGACCCGGCTGCTGGACCCGGCCGCGCTGCTGACCCGGCTCGTCGCGTCGCTGGACACGCTGGGCACCGGTGCGGTGGACCTGCCCGAGCGGCAGCGCACCTTGCGGGCCACGGTGGAGTGGAGCGTCGGCCTGCTCGAGGACGCCGAGCTGTCGATGCTGGAGGTCCTGGCGGTCTTCGTCGACGGCTGGACCATCGACGCCGCGGCGCACGTGGCGGGGGTGGGCGAGGACCGGGCGCTGGAGCTGCTGGAGGCGCTGGCCCGCCACAGCCTGATCCAGCTCGACAGCACCGGCAGCGCCCCCCGCTGCGCGATGCTCGAGACGGTGCGCGCCTTCGTGGCCGAGCGGCTGGCCGCCCGCCCGGACGCCGGTCTGGTGCACCGCCGGCACGCCGAGTACTTCCGGGGACTGGTCGAGCAGGCGGACCGGCCGCTGCGCGGCGCCGGCCAGGGCGAGTGGCTGGAGCGGCTGCAGGCCGAGGCGCGGAACCTGGCCGCGGCGGTGCGCTGGCACCTGGCCTGCGACCCCGCGCCGCTGCCGCACCTGTTCCGCATCCTGTGGCCGTTCTGGTACTTGAGCGACCGGCAGGCCGAGGCCCGTCCATGGGTCGAGCAGTTGCTCCCGGTCGCCGCATCCCTGGACGTGCAGTCCCGGGTCGAGCTGGAGTGGGCCGCGACAGTCACCGCCAACGAGGTGGGCGACGACGCGCAGGCGTTGGCGGCCCGCCGGCGCCTGGAACCGCTGCTGGGACAGATCCAGGACCCGTTCCTGCACGGGATTGGCCTGCTGGTGATGGCCTGGACGTCGCCGATCAGCGGCGACTTCGAGAGCGCGCTGCGGGAGGTGCTGGCCAGCCTGGCGGAGCTCCGCGGCCAGGACGAGCCGTTCTTCACGGCCCTCGCCGCGTTCACCGCCGGCGCCGCGGAGGCGGCTCTGGGTCGTCCCGACGGCGCCGCCCAGCACTTGGCCGTCATGCGGGATCTGGCCGATCGTTTCGGCTACGAGTGGCTGACAGCCAGCTATCGGGTGCAGCTGGGCTTCCTGGCCGTCCTGCAAGGCCGGCTCGACCAGGCCCAGGAGTTCCTCAACGAGGCGCTGGACCTGAGCCTGGCCCTCGGCATCAGCCGCAACGTGACCCTCTGCCTGTCCGCGTCCGCTCTGCTGGCGTTCGCGGAAGGCGAGCTTGAACGGGCTGCGCTGGCGGCGGGGGCGGCCGAAGGCCTGCGCCGCCGGGCCGGGTTCAGCACGTGGCCGATGCTGCGGCAGAGCGAGGCCGACCTGACGGCCCAGATCCGCCAGGCGCTGGGGGACGAACGGTTCGACCGGGCGTTCGAGGCGGGAACGCGGCTGAGCCAGAAGGAAGCGGTGTCCGCTATTCGGAAGTAGCGCGGTGTCCAAGGCTAGCTTCTTGAGCAAGCTCGAATCCGATGCCGAAACAGTTCGGGCCAGCATGCTTTTCGTTGCTCGCTGCTTCGTCTCCAATCGGTGAGACATGGAGCATGCGGTGTCGTACTCCGCGCCCTGCACAGTGTCAGTAGCCTTGCTGGAGGTCAGGCTCTTCAGCCCGATCGCGTGCGCAGTGTCCGGCGACGTTGGTGTCCTGGGCAGGCGGCAGGGCAGCTGGTACAGGCGCTCTGCCCGGTCGACGCGGAGTCGATGAGCTCCCGGCAGCTCGACGACGACGACGGCGAAGGGGAATGAGTGTCGTGGCTGGCCCAGATGAGGGCGTTGCCTAGCCGACTGTCAGCAGGGCGCTGTTGGCGTGCACTCGTTCCAGCACGTCCTGCAAGGTCGGCGGCGCGTCGGTGCCGTAATAGAGGCCGTCCATTGCCGCGTCGTGCTCAGCACGCAGTCGAGCCACGAGCGGGCTGTCAGCGTCGAACGCCGGACTGGCGGCGAAGCCCCCGTCGGGCGCCGGTAGATCGGGTGTGAATGCTACGGAGATCTCATAGCAGCTGGTGAGCACCTCTGAGACGATCCGGTTGTCGCCGAGGAACTCCAGCACCTCGTCGCTGCCAAGAAGTGCAGTTCATCGGACTGCGACAACGGGGGCAGGTCGTTGAACGGCACGTCCGGGCTCCAGCGCACGTGTCACTCTTCCGACTCGTTCCGGCGACGTGTTAAGAAATCGAGGAAGACTTTACACATCCCAGGAACGTGTCAGGTGTGGTGACACGTCGCCGGGCAGGCGGCCCGCCGTGCGGAACGCTCGGGCAGATGTCGCGGCGATCAGAGCCCGACGGCCGAGCCAGCCAGCAGTTCCTGGTACGACGATAATCGCGGTCGTCAGGCCGAGCCGCCAACGACGAGGGAACACTGAAATTCTCTGAAATGCCTCAACTGCCAGGACAATTGCGCCATTATCGGCCCCCAGGGCGAGGAGTTGATCGGGACATCGCGTCCATGCTCGACACCAAGGGAATGCCGAAATGGGCGGGAGGCCAGCATGAAAGAACGTCAGGCCGGACGACGGCGGCCCGCCGGAATCGCAAATACCGCGCGGAGATCGACGGCTGTGCTCCTGGCGGCAATGCTGTGCCTTTCGATGACTGGCTGCTTTGAGGACTCGGACTCTGATCCAGAGACCAGTTCACCGCCACCTCCACCCCACCGCCACCCCCACCTCCGCCTCCAGAGACGCCAGAGAGCATCAGTCAGATTATCGAACAGGGCGCTCGCGACTGGCTGAGTGGATTTGCAGCCCCTGAGCCGTTGGCGTGTCCCAGCCCCTACACCGTCATTGCGGCCTCGGATTCTACCGTCCAGGCATGTGCGTACTTCACCAGCAACCAGGTTTTCCACGTGAAGATTCAGAACCTCACCAAGGTCCCGATTTCGGTTTGGGGCCGACAGTACCTGGATCCGGTCTACACAGTGCTTCCCTTGGCAACGCATGACCTGGTCCTGCCCGTTCCGAAACCCGGCCCGTTCCTCTCCTACCAGGCGAACTCCGAGGCCGGCCTAACGTCCATGGTCTTCGAACAGGCGCAGGCTGTGCTCAACAAAAAGCGCCTCGCCGGTTACGGTTGGGCGTCGTGTGCGGCTAAGCCGGATGTCGGTTGCCTGATGTCTGCGGTAGTGGACGTACTCCCGCCAAAGGTGGTCGTCTTCGGACGCGAAGTACGCGTAGGCCTGCTGGCGGAGGCCCTCCTATTGGCCTACCAGAACCAGGACCTCCTCGGCGCATTTGCGGGCGACCTCGCGGGCCGGCCACCCGGCACCCTGACGTTCGCCCCGGCGGGCTGACTGTGGTCCTACGCGACAACTGGGTCGCCATCCTGCCGATCCGCGCAGCCATCGCAGTCCTGCTCTGACGCGTGTGTCAAGGCGTCCTCGGTTGGCAGAGGGTTCGGTTTCCTCGCGCCATCCTGAGAGCCGGACCAGCGACCGACTACGCGCCGGGCAGGAAGCGGCGACGTAGCAGCGTGCCGTTGTCGAGGAACGCCGTTTAGTTTCTAAGGGAGACATCGCCTGGCCTTAGGCGGGTCTGGCGTCGGCCCGGTCTGGGCTTGCGTCAGTGGGCGGGACACACGACTGCCCCGGTATCGGCGTCCTGATGGAGTCCGGCCAGCCGCGGCAATCCAGGCTCAGCCACTCGTTGTAGGGGCGAAGCCCCTTCTGCACGACCTCGATGATCTCCATGCAGACTTGGTTGTCTTCGTCGAAGAGCGGGCCGTCCATCTCGATGTCCAACTCCCCACCGTTCTCGCGCTCATGGGACGTGTCGTATCGGCAGGCGTACATCTCGCCGTCAGCGAATTCGACCCGGTGGCGAGAGTCGGGACGAGCGTTCTCGTAGGCGGTGAGCGCTCCGACCTGGTGCTCCTCCTCGGGGTGGTGGTAGAAGCTCATGAATCTCCGCCCTTCTTGCGGCTCGGCTTGGGTTTGGCGGGCACTAGATGTGCACTCGTCTTCGAGTAGTGGATCGTGCTGCGTGTGGTTGGCCGGCCTGGATCTGTCGCTGAGTCGCGGTGCGTACCGATGACGACTCCGAAGTCGATCACCTCCCTGTTGGCGCCGCGCGGTGTTCCAGTTCCGCCCTTGAGTTCGACGAGGCGCTGCAACTCCTGAATCGACAGGGTGATCGTTGACCTGGACGGATCGCGGTCCTGCTGCCCGAGCATGTGCTTTGCCTGTTTGCCGAAGTGGCGGTCGCCGGGCCGCTGGCGGGTCCGCGGCCGCGACTGTGGTGCCACCGCGATTGGGTGCCGATCCGGTCGCGGTAGCTCTCTTGAGCAAGCTCGATTCCGATGCCGAAAACAGCTCGGGCCAGCAACGGGATCCTCGACGGCACCGAGTCCGGCCGCCAGGCAGCGCTTATCCTGCAGCACGACATCGTCGTCGGCCAGCGTGTGAGCAGCGGGCTCGCGGAGACGCGCGGGCGAGTGACGACGCAGTCTCGCCCCTGCTGAACACTCCGGCGCCTGATGACCGTGCTTGTCGGCTGCGACCCTCGCTGCCGGAGGTGCCGGCCAGGATCGCGAGGCCGGCACCTCCGTGAAGGCACCGGCTGCTAACCTGGCGGCGTCCCTCCGGCTCCGTGGACCTCAGATGCGGGTGAGCCGGGCACATCAGTGCATACCGCCGTGTGTCGTTCGACGTTAGCGAGGCGCCACTCCAATCAGTCAACTCTGTTGGAGGACGCCATGTGTCCCAAGATTTCCTACCCCAACCGCTGGGCTGCCCAACGGGCTCTGGCGAAGCTCCAGGCAGCCGGGCGCGGAGTAAAGTCGATCCACCCATGCTTCACCGATCATCCCGGCGCGTGGCACGTGACGAGTCAGAGCTGTCGGCGACGCTGATCCGCCGCCTGTCCTCTTGGTCGTGCGCAGACTGCGCATTGGCCTGATGCATACGGCGACCAGACGCAAGTGGCGGAAATCCTCTACACTAGAGGTGTTGGTGTTGAGGTTTTCCTGCGCATGGGGGTGAGGTCGTGGCGCAGACGAGTGACGAGCTGCTCGCCAGTCTGCCCGACACCTTCCGCTCTTCCGAGGCCCTTGACCACCTCAGCGAGCGTCAGTTCCGCCGGCTCAAGGACGATGGCAGCATCATCGCGCTCTCTCGGGGCCTGTACCGCAAGAGCGACTGGATAGGCGATGGGGACCTGATCGAGATAGCGGCGAAGGCGACTCGGGCTACTCTCTGCTTGCGGTCAGCGCTGGCGCACCACGAGCTGATCGACGACATCCCTGCCGAGATCGACATCGCGATCCCGCGTGGGTCATGGACGCCGGAGACGACGGCCCCGGTCCGGTGGCGACACTTCGACACCGACAGCTTCGACATCGGGCGCGGGACGCTCGACCTCGATGAGGGACGCAGCATCGGCCTCTACTCCGCTGAGCGCAGCATCATCGACGCCTTCCGGATGCGTCACCTCGAAGGAGCCGAACTCGCCAATGAGGCACTCAAGCGTTGGCTGCGCCGAGGAGGACAGCCCTCCGAGTTACTCGCTCTTGCCCGGTCGTTCCCTCGTGCGCAGAGCGCGCTGCGCACGACGATGGAGATCCTGCTGTGAGCCTGGTGACGCCGGGTACGCCATAGCCAACCTTCCGCCGGGCTTGAGCCGATCCGCGAGAGAATCGTTGACGACACGGTCACGGCCGCGGCCGCATCCACCTCTCGCCGGGCCCCTCGCCACGGGCCCGCGCCGCCCGGACCAGCTGCTCCTCGGCGATGGCCCTGGCCTCGCGGGCATCGCGATGGACCGCCACGATCTGCACCGGGCCGGGGGTGGACTGGACCTCGACGGTGGCCACGTCCAGCCGACGCTGCCACGGGCCCTGGGCGATCGAGACCGACTGCGTGCGCGCATGCGGGATCACCGCGGTGTGCCGGGTCAGGAAGCCGCGGCGGGCGGCGAACACGCGATCGTCGGCGGCCACCCCGAGGGTGCGGTGCTGGAGCGGGGCCCGGATCCGGGCGCGCGCGGGAACCGGCGCGAAGTCGAGGGCCGCCAGGTCCAGGCCGGGCAGCACGCGCTGCACGATCTCGGCGGCCTCGGCCGCGGGCGCGACCGGGAGCAGCACCCGCCCAGCGACCCCCTCCTCGGAGGAGGACACCTGACCGGCGACGTTCAGCGACACGCGCACCCACCCGCGCCGCCGCCACAGGAGCGGCTCGATGATCTCGACGGCCTGCACCCGGCCCGGCGGCACCGTCTGACTCTGTCGGGCGGTCAGGCCGTAGCGCAGCCGAAGCCCGTCGGGCGAGTCGGCCACGGTGAACCCGAAGAAGCGCGAGAACTCGGACACGACCGTGAGCAGTGGCAGGCCGCCGGTGAAGATCAGCAGCACAAGCCCGCCCGCGCCCTCGTTGGCGAGGGTGAACACCACCACGACCACGCTGAACGCGAGCAGCGCGAAGGTCTGGGTGCGCAGCAGCAGGGAGACGATCAGATCCCCGGCAGGCACTTCGGCAAGCACGACTTCCGGAGCCTCACCGGCGCCGGGATCCACCCCGGCCGACCGGGCGACGATCTCGGCGCGCAGGCGCGTCGCCTCGGCATCGGAGAGATAGCCGATCTGCACCCGGGAGTGCGCGGTACCGGCGAGGTCGATGTTGAGCCGGGCCAGCCCGACGATCCGGCCGAGCAGCGGCCGCACGATGTCCACGGACTGCAGGCGCGACAGGGCGACCCGGCGCTCCTGACGGCTGACCACTCCGGAATCCACCCGGAAGTCGCCGTCGGCATCGAAGTAGTACACCGTCCGGGTCCACTGCAGGTAGAACAGCCCCAGGACCGCGAGCCCGGCGACCAACACCACCACCAGGGCGACCAGGAGTCCGACCGCTCCGCCGATCCCCGTCGCAAGGTCGACCAGCCCACCCCCGCCGAACAGGACCACGGCCACCGCGACCGCGCCGAGTGTGCTGAGGGAGTTCAGCAGCGGGGTCACCGGATGGGTCCGCTTGCGGGGCGACGCGGACGTGGGCGACGGCTGATCAGGTCCGGCAGCGTCCGGTTGTGCGATCGGCTGATCGGCCGATGACGGCGGCGATGGGTCCTGCGGCGCGCTCGGAGGCGGTCCACTCACAGCCCGGCACTCCGCTGCTCACCCTGTGCGGCCAGCCGGTCCCGCAGCCCGGCGGCCTCCTCGGGCGGCAGGCCGGGGATCGTCGCGTCGGTCCCGGCGGACGCCGTGTGCAACTGCACCGTGGTCACCCGCAGGGCCCGCTCGAGCGGTCCGGCCGTGATGTCGACCAGCTGCATCCGGCCGTACGGGACGATCACCAGTCGACGGAACATGATCCCGCTGGTGACCAGCAGGTCGTCGTCCCGCTCGGCGTAGCCGAACGAGCGCACCCTGCGGCCGATCAGCCACCAGCCCCAGACGAGCGCGATCAGGGCGACCGCGATCCCGGCCAGGACGAGCCAGGTCGGGGCATCGGCGAGCACGGCGGCGACGCCCAGGATCGCCACCAGGACCAGCCAGCCGGCGACCATCGAGATGCGCCGCACGGTGGCCAGCCGGGGCGAGACCGGATGCCACTGCTCACCCGGAGGAGCGAAGGCATCGTCGATCGCGGACGGACCGAGTGGCGCCGGACCGGGGGATGAGGTCATGGCCGCCACCCTGCCATGGGAGGGGCGCGGGCTGGTGTTCGCGGAACGAGGGATGAAGTCCGGGAGGTATTCGAAGCGGCGCGACCGCTGGGATCCCAATCCGGCCGAGTCAGGAAATCGAGGTTGACGAAGAGGACCTCCCGACCGACCTTGGCGTCGTGCAGCAGCCCCGCAGCACCGCAGCGATCGGCCACGTTGCCGATCCGGCAGTAGGGCTGCTCGAACAGCACGGCTAGGAACTGTACGTCGAGGCCGCCAGGGGTCGCGGGGCTGGCGCCGAGGCCGCCCCGGGCTGGTCAGCGCGGAGGAAGGGGGACGATCCATGGGTCAGGAGGGCATCGTCCCTGCCGGAAAGCCGGGCTGGTGCTGGACGGGATCGCCCGGGCGATGGGCCCGGGCCTCGGGGGTGCGGGCTCGCCGATGCAGGCGTTGGCCGAATACTGCGCCGAGGGCGGTTGGCTGCTGATCCTGGACAACCTGGAACAGGTGGCCAGCGCCGCCGGCGAGCTGGGCGAGCTGCTGGCCCGCTGTCCGGGGGTGACGATTCTGGCCACCAGCCGCACGGTGCTAGGGCTGGCTGCCGAGCGCGAGTTCCCGGTGCCGCCGCTGCAGCTGCCCGCCGAGGCGGCACGTGTCGAGGAGCTGGCGTCCTCGCCGGCGGTGGCCCTGTTCGTGGACCGGGCCCGGGCGGTGCGCCCGGCCTTCGCGCTGACGGAGGGCATCGCGGGGGCGGTGGCGCAGATCTGCCGTCGCCTGGAGGGCCTGCCGCTGGCGATCGAGCTGGCGGCCGCCCGGACCCGGCTGCTGGACCCGGCCGCGCTGCTGACCCGGCTCGTCGCGTCGCTGGACACGCTGGGCACCGGTGCGGTGGACCTGCCCGAGCGGCAGCGCACCTTGCGGGCCACGGTGGAGTGGAGCGTCGGCCTGCTCGAGGACGCCGAGCTGTCGATGCTGGAGGTCCTGGCGGTCTTCGTCGACGGCTAGACCATCGACGCCGCCGCGCACGTGGCGGGGGTGGGCGAGGACCGGGCGCTGGACATCGCGGGGGGGAGTCAGGATTCGTGATTGCTCGGGCACCGGATCCTTGGGGGAAACCGCTCATTCGACCTGCGGATGCGCGAAGAACGGGCAAAGATCCGCCCAACGCCGATCCTGATCGGGCTAAGGTGCGGCAATGGCTGTGCCGAGCTACGAGCAGTTCATGGTCCCGGTGCTGAGAGTCCTCTCGGATGGTGCGACGAAGACGTTGCGTCAGCTGCGGACCGAGGCGGCAGACCTAGTGGGCCTAACCGATGAGGACCGAGCGCTGATGATCCCCTCAGGGACCCAGGTGCTGTTCGAGAACCGCGTGGCCTGGGCCTCCACATACCTGATGAAGGCCACCCTTGTGGAGCGCCCCCTGCGAGGGAGCTACCGGATCACAGAGGAGGGAAGGCGGTTCCTCGCCGAGCATCCCGGAGGGATCACCTCCGCCGATCTCCGAACGATCCCGGCGTTCAAGGAGTGGGACGACGCTTCGCGCCAGCCGTCGCGCAAGAGCACCGCAACCACACCGTCGCCGGTCTCGCCCGAGTCGGTGTTGAGCCCGCAGGAGACGATAGAGGGGGTAATCGCACAGATCGACCAGGGCCTCGCTGACGAACTCATCCAACGGATCTATGCCGCCGCAGGCGGCGAGAGCGGCGACGGGCGCTTCCTGGAGGAAGTGTCGGTGAAGCTGCTGCGGGCGATGGGCTACGGCGGACGCGGCATGATGGCCGCAGTCGTCGGCGGCAGCGGCGACGCCGGCCTGGATGGGATCATCCACCAGGACGCACTCGGGCTGGACCTCGTCGGTGTGCAGGCGAAAT
>CAZECO010000040.1:14581-20322 GCA_964510455.1 uncultured Actinomycetes bacterium | reverse complement strand
CGGACCCCGGCCGGGCGGGCGGACCCTGATGATGCACCAGCGTGTCGAGGATCGCATCGACCATCCCGAGGTGGCCTGACAGGCCGGCGAACTGCTGCTTGACGTCGACGAGGTACTGGGTGAGCCCGTCGAGCCGGGAAGCTGTCATGCGCAGCACCGCCAGCGCCGCACCGGGGCGCTCGGACAGGAATGTGTCCGGATCGTCGATGATGTGCAATCGAGCGTCGGACGTGGTCCGGACCGTCGCCGTAGCCGGTCGGCCCAGGACGACCGACATCTCGCCGAACACCGATCCCGGGGTGTCGATCCAGGCGAACGGTATCCCGTCCCGCTCGACACTGACCGCCCCCGAGATCAGCACGAACACCCGGCGCAGCTGCGCCCCTTCCTCGATCAGCACATCGCCCGCCGACAGTTCGGCAACAGGCAGGTCCGCGCAGAGTTCCAGGATGTCGGTCATGCCCCATTGTGACCGTGGCCGGAATTGCCACGGCAGGCAGCCGTCGTGCAGAGAAGACGTCGATTCGGCCGTCGTGTCGGAGCCTCCTTCTACCTTCGCGGTGAGACGTTGTCCGTAACCGCTCCCGGGGGGTCCCATGCGCCTGCTCCACACATCCGATTGGCATCTCGGCCTCACGCTGGAGGGCGTGTCGATGCTGGAGCACCAGCGCGAGGCCATCGGGTTCATCGCCTCGGTCGTGCAGCGCGAGCAGGTGGATGCCGTGCTCATCAGCGGCGACATCTACGACCGGTCGCTGCCGTCGGTGGAGGCGGTGGCCCTGTTCGAGGACGCACTGGTGCAGCTGGGCGCGCTGTGCCCGGTCGTTGTCACGTCCGGCAACCACGACTCGGCGGTCCGCCTGGGGTTCGGGTCGCGGCTGTTCTCCGACCGGCTGCATCTGCGGACGTCCTGCAACCGGATCGCCGAGCCCGTCGTGCTGTGCGACGAATACGGTCCGGTGCATGTGTACGGCATCCCGTATCTGGAACCGGACCTCACCCGCCACAAGCTGGCCGAGCAGCCCGTCGAACGCTCCCATGCCGGGGTGCTCGGAGCGGCGATGGACCTGGTGCGGGCCGATCTCGAACGGCACGCCGCCGCAGGCGTCCGGCCGCGCTCCATCGTGATGGCGCACGCCTTCATCACCGGCTCGGCCGGCGACACCGGCGAGCGCAGCGACAGCGAGCGCGACATCCGCGTGGGCAACGTCGACTGCGCGCCCGCCAGCCTGTTCGCCGGCATCGACTACACCGCCCTCGGCCACCTGCACGGCCCGCAGCAACCGCGCACGGCCGGGCCCGGCATCGTCCGCTACTGCGGTTCGCCGCTGCGCTACAGCTTCTCCGAGGCCGGGCACACGAAGTCGGTCACGCTGGTGGACATCGGACCCGACGGGGTGAAGTCGGTCTCGACGGTCGAGGTTCCGCAGCCGCGTCCCATGGCCGAGCTGACCGGGACCTTGGACGAGCTGCTCTCGGCCGCGCGCTACACCGAGCACGAGCAGTCCTGGGTGAAGGCGATCGTCACCGACCCGATCCGGCCGCAGCAGTTGCACGCGCAGCTGCGGGAGCGCTTCGAGCACCTGGTGGGGTCGTTCCACCGACCGGCCACCGGCGCCGCGCCGCGCTTCATCGACCCGGCGCGGACGGCCGACCCGATGGAGGTCATCGTCGCGTTCCTCTGCGAGGCGCAGGGGGTCGACGCCTCGCCCGAGCAGGTCCAAGCGGCGCGCACGCAGTTCGAGGCCCTGCAGCGCGAGGGGGTGTCCGCCTGATGAAGATCCACAACCTGAGGTTCCGGGGGATCGGGCCGTTCGAGGCCGAGCAGCATGTCGACTTCGACGCGCTCGGGCGGGCCGGCATGTTCCTGCTGGAGGGTCCGACCGGGGTCGGCAAGTCCACCATCATCGATGCCGTGGTGTTCGCCCTCTACGGGGGCGTCGCGTCGAAGGATTCCGACGACGGCCGCCTGGTCAGCGACTTCCGCCCCCTCGCCGAGCAGCCCTATGTGGAGATGGTGTTCTCGTGCGCCAACGGGGTCTTCCGGGTGCGCCGCACCCCGGGGTACTGGCGGCCGAAGGCCCGGTCGAAGGACCCGCAGGCGGTCACCTTCGAGCATCCGGGGGCGCTGCTGGTCAAGCTCGCGCACCCGCAGGATGCCGACGGATTGACCGTCGGCTCCCGGAACGCCGACGTGGGTGTCGCGATCCGGGACGCGGTGGGCCTGGACAAGGAGCAGTTCGTCAGCACCATCGTCCTGCCGCAGGGGCAGTTCGCCACCTTCCTGCGCGCCGGCAGCAAAGACCGCCGGCCGATCCTGCAGAAGATCTTCCGGACGCACCACTACGAGAAGCTCCAGCAACGGCTCAAGGACGCCGGCCGCGCCGCCGACGCGCAGCGAGCAAGCGCCCGGGAAGCGCTCACCGCCGCCCTGAACAACTTCCGCGGCGCCGTCGACGCGCAGCAGGAGTCGGCGTTGGCGGACATCGCGGCCGAGTCCTCGGGCGACGACATCCGCGGGGCGGTGGCAGCCGCCGTCGGGGCTTTGTCCACGATGCACGCGTCGGCCGCCGCCGCACACACCACCGCAGCGGCCGCACACGAGTCCGCGCAGCAGGCCCTGGCATCGGTCGACGCGCGCATCGCACTGCGCGACGATCTCGCGGCCGCCCAGCAGCGCCGCGCCGAGCTCGACGCTCAGCAGGCGGCTGTTCAGCGCCACCGCACGGACCTCGCTGACGACGAGCGAGGGGCTCGTGCCGCCGACGCGGTCGCCCACGCCGGCGGCACGGCAGCGGACCTGGCCGCAGCACAGGCGGGGCTCCAGGACGCCATGGCGTCCGCCCCGGCCGTTCTGTGCGCGCTTCCGATCGGCGCGCTGCAGGAGTACGCCGACCAGAACCACCGCACGATCGGGTCCCTGGCCCCCGTGCTCGAGGTGGAGCGCACGCTGCCGGCCAAGGAGGGCAGAGCGGCGGGTCTGGAGCGCACAGCGGCGCAGCTGCTGGATTCGGAAGCCGACCTCGCGGCGCGCATCGCGGCGCTGCCGGAGGCGATAGCCCAGACCAGGGCGCAGCTGGCAAAGGAGCAGGTGCTCGCTGCGTCGGTGGACCTTCTGGAGACCGAGCGGGGCGCGCTGGAAACCCGGGCGCAGGCGGCACGGCAGCTGGGGGCCGCAACAGCCCGGGCCGCGATCCTCGACGCCGAACTGCTCGAGGCGGTCGCGGCGCTGGACGGCGACGAAGCGGAGGCCGCCCGGTTGAACGCCGCCTATCGGGCCGGGATCGCGGCCACCCTCGGGGCGTCGCTGACCCCGGGGGAGCCCTGCCCCGCCTGCGGTTCGCTGGAGCACCCGAACCCCGCGGTGCCGGGCGCGGACCATGCGACGGTCGACGACGTCGATGCCGCGGCCCGTCGCACCGCAACGGCTCGCAGCCTGGTCGAGGGAGCCCGGGCGGCCCGCAACGCGCAGGAGGTCCTCATCACCGGCCTGACAACCGCTGCTGCGGGGTTGACCGTCGATGGGGCTGAGCATCAGCTCGCCGAACTCGGCGCCGCCCTGGATGCCGCCCGAGACGCCGGCCGGACGGCACCGGTCACGGCGGCCAGGATCGCGGACCTGGAGGCGGAGGCGACGCAGCTGTCGGAGCAGGTCGAGCGGTTGCGCCACCAGCGGACCGAGGCGTCGGCAACCGCTGACGCCATTCGTGCGGAGATCGCCGAAGCGCAGCTGCGGGTCGAGGCCGAGCGGCACGGCTTCGCCACCATCGAAGAGCGTGTCGCCGACCTGGAATCCGGCGGAACGGCCTGCGACACCCTCATCGCATGCCATCGCACGTTCCAGGCGGCGAGCCATGCTGCCGCGGTGGCGGAGGCATCGCTGGCCGAGGCGCTGCAGCGCGAAGGCTTCGCCGACCGGGACCGGGCGGCCGCGTCGCGGCTCTCCCCCGCCCAGCGCCAGCAGGCCGAAGCGGCGGTGCAGGAACACGACTCGGAGGCGATCCGGGTCGCTGCGGTGCTGGGCCGCCCGGACCTCGAGGGGGTCGATCCGCAGGAGGAGATCGACCGCGGATCGGCCGTCGAAGCCCTCCACGAGGCGAAGGCGGCGCTCGCCGAGCGGCAGCGCGAGTCGAACGAGTGCGGCCAGGTGCTGCGGCAGGCGGCGCTCCATGGCGCGCGGATCAGCGACGCCGTCGAGGACCGGGAACGGTGCTACGCCGATACGGAGACGGCACTGACCCTGGCCCGGCTCGCCGAGGGCCGCAACGTGCTCGGGATGGACCTCGCCACGTTCGTGCTGGTCCATCGCTTCCGCAGCGTCATCGAAGCGGCGAACCTGCACCTGACCCAGATGTCGAACGGCCGCCTGATCCTGGAGTCGTTCGAGGAGGCCGAGGACAAGCGCTCCCGCGCCGGTCTGGGCATCCGGGTCCGCGACCTGCACACCGAGACGGTCCGCACGCCCAAGACGCTGTCCGGCGGCGAGACCTTCTACGCCTCGCTGTCGCTTGCCCTGGGGCTGGCCGAGATCGTGACGGCCGAGAGCGGGGGCGTCGAACTGGACACCCTGTTCGTGGACGAGGGCTTCGGGTCGCTGGACCCCGAGACCCTCGACACCGTGATGGGCGTGCTGGACGGCCTGCGGCGCAACGGCCGTGTCCTCGGCCTGGTCAGCCATGTCACGGAGATGAAGGAGCGCATCGCCGAGCGGGTCGAGGTCCGACGGGTGAGCGATTCGGGGCCGAGCACGCTGCGGGTGGTCGCGTAGCGCCTCGCCGTCCGGCAGGGGAGCCGGGCAGCGCAATGCCGAGTAGGATTCGATCATGGAGGCGAGGCCATGAAGCGCGCGGTCCTGATCATTCTCAGCATCCTCACGTTCCTCATCGCGATCCCGGCGCTGATCGTGGGCGCCGTGCTCACAGCGATCGGGGCGGGGGACAACCCGTCGATCAGCGGACGCCTCGGCGAGGTGCAATCGCCCGGCTACGCGGTGGTCTCGGAACGGGTCGAGGTCGATTGGGACTACCTGGTGGGGGACGAGTTCGACGTCACGATCGGGGTGCGAGGCACCTCATCGGACGTCCCGGTCTTCATCGGGTACGGCCCGACGTCAGCCGTCGATGCGTACCTTGCCGGTGCGGCGATCACTCTGGTGGACGACCTGGGCGATCCCGCCTGGCGGGACCGGGAGATCGATGTCCCGGGGTCCGTCTCACCCGGGCCGCCCGGGGACGAGACCTTCTGGATCGAACAGTCCAGCGGGCCAGGACTGCAGGAGATCCCGCTCTCGCTCGCCAGCGGCGACTACCGGATCGTCGCGATGAACGCCGATGCCTCTGCCGGGGTCAACCTCGAAGTCCACGGCTCGATCGACGTTCCGTTCCTGCTCCCGGTCGGCATCGGGCTGTTGATCTTCGGGGGACTGCTGACGGTGCTGGCCATCGTCCTGCTCGTCTTCGGGATCCGCGCCTCGCGGAATCGCGCAGCGGTCGCTCCGCCCGCGCCCTACGGCTACCCGCAACCGGTAGCGCAGCCCGGTCAATACGGGCCCACCCAACCGGCAGCCCAGCCGGGTCCGTACGGTTACACGCAACCGGTGGCGCCGCCCGGGCCGCAATACCCTCCGGGCGCCGGCCAACCGCCGCCCCAGGCGCCCCCGGCCCAGCAGCCCCCCGCACCCACCGGACAGCAGAACCCGCCGTCCGCGCCGCCGGCAGCACCCCCGGGTACCGGACAGCAGA
>CAZECO010000040.1:8404-14481 GCA_964510455.1 uncultured Actinomycetes bacterium | reverse complement strand
CGCGCCGCCGGCAGCACCCCCGGGTACCGGACAGCAGAGCCCGCCGTCCGCGCCGGGCGAGGCTGTCCCCCCGCCTGCGGAGCAGCCGCCGGGATCGCAGCAGCCGTAGTCCCGCGGGCGAGGCGGTGTCCGGTCTCGGCGGACCTGCATCGCGCGACGAGCGACGGGTCCGCGCCAGACTCGTGCCATGCCGCGCAATTTCCCGCCGAAGCCCGACTACAGCCAACCGGGTCTGTCCGCCGAGAAGGCCGTGTGGGAGGCGCTCCAGGACCTCCCCGACGACGCAGTCGTGTTCGCCCAGACGCGGGTGCTGGACCGGTACCGGATCACGCGCGAGGCGGACTTCGTCGTGGCGTGGCCCTCGGTCGGCCTGGCGATCATCGAGGTCAAGGGAGGGTACGTCTACAGCCTCAACGGCGAGTGGTTCAGCCAGGACACCGCCAACCGCGTGCACGAGATCAAGGACCCGATGCAGCAGGCGTCGCGGGTCGGGTACGCACTGGCCGACTTCGCGGTGGGCCAGGCCATCGAATGGCCGCAGTGGACGCCCCTGGTCGTGCTGCCCGCCACCCCGCTCCCGCGGTGGTTCACCGCACCGGATTCGCGGCCCGAGCAATGGATCGGCACGCAGCACCTGCGCGACCTGCCCGACCGCCTGTACGCGGCTCTCCACGACGACCTGACATCCGAGGTGTTCGACGGGTACAGCGTCGAAGCAGTCGTGCGCCTCCTGGAGCGGGATCTGCCGAAGCCGGTCGGCAGGGACCTCGCGGCCCTCGGCGAGGCCCACGCCGACCTGATCACCCGCGACCAGTACGCCATCCTGCGCGCGCTGCGGACCAACAACCGGATCGTCGTCACCGGCGGCCCGGGTACCGGCAAGACGTGGTTGGCGATGGAGCACGCCCGTGCCGAGACGATGCGCGGCGCCCGGGCTGCCGTCCTGTGCTTCAACCGGGCGCTGGCGACATCGCTGCGCGCGGAGGCCGCGACATGGCCGCCGGAGCAGCGACCCGCCTTCGTCGGCACGTTCCACCGGCTCGCGCTGGACTGGACCGGGATTGCGGTGCCGACACCGCTGCTCGACGGATTCTGGGACGGTCTGGCCGGCCGCCTGGCCGACGCGGCAGCCGCCCGCGACGAGGCTGACCGGTTCGATCTCGTCGTCGTCGACGAGGGGCAGGACTACCGAGAGGCATGGTGGCCGGTGGTCGCCAGCGTCCTCGCCGATCCCGTCGACGGGCCGCTGGTGGCCTTCCGGGACGACGAGCAGGCGCTGTACGGAAAGCAGGAGATGCCATGGCCGGCCACCGAGGTCCAACTGACCGAGAACGTCCGCAACACCCAGCAGATCGCTGCGGCTCTGGCCGCCCTGCCCGGCGCCGCGGGGTCCTGCCGCGGCCTCGACGGTCCGCCGCCGAAGCTGGAAGCCGCGCCAGCGGACTCGGTCCTCGAGGTCGCCGATCAGGTGGTCGCCGCTCTGGTGGGATCGGGGGACTGGCGGTCCGGCGATATCGCCTTGCTGACCACCTGGGGCAGGCACCCGGAGCAGATCCGGCTGCATGAGCAGCTCGGTCCCGAGGGGTACAGCCAGTTGCTGGCCGAGCGGAACCAGCTCGCCGTGAGCACCGTCATGAGCTTCAAGGGCCTGGAACGCCCGGTCGTCGTGCTGGCCGTCAACGGCTTCCGGGATCCGGACCTGGCGGCCGACGTGCTGCGCGTGGGTATCTCCCGTCCGACCCATCGGCTGATCGTGGTGGCCGATCCCCACCAGCTGCGCAGAGCCGCCGGTGGACAGGCGCTGCTGGGGGTGCTCAGGGCGGCACCGCAATAGTCTCGGTTTCCACAGCCGGAGCTCCGGGCGAAGCGCGACAGCCCGAACCGGTTGCACGATGACCTGGTCAGCAGCAGCCGGCCTCAAGGGGGAGTCCATGTCCAACGCGCCGACCGGGTCAGCCGTCTACTGGGTCAAGGCCGCGATCGAAGTCGACGACGAGGACGACGCCTACCCCGGGGATGTCGTGATGCATCTGCCAGAGGTGCTCCTCGAGGAGGAATGCGCAGGTCTCTGCGTGGAAGTGATCTTCAGCCTCCGTGTACCGGAGGGGGACGACCCCATCCGAGCGGCGCTGTGGGTGATCACCGCGGCCATCAGCGAGGCGGGCTGCGAGGGGGCCATCGAAGACCTGGCCTGCGTGCCGCTCGCCGATGCGCTGGCTCCCGCGAAGGCAGGCCCTCCCTGCTCGACGTGCGGCCCCACCCACCCCTTGCGGACGTGCGCGAACTGCGACGATTGCGTCGATTTCGCGGCCGATGCGATGGCCTGGGGCGCCTGACCCCCGACCTGCTTCGCGCCCGGCTTGCCGCGCGAGGAGGCGTCCCCGCCTGCCAAGCTTCCCGGGTGCGTCGTCACTCAGGGGAGCAACTGCCTACCGGCCTCTACGAGGAGCTGTTGACGTCCGAGCTCGAACGAGACCTGGGGCGGCTGATCGATCGGTACGAGGCATCCCCGCTGGACAGGGAGGAGGCAGCCGACCGTCTCGCGCTGCACGTCGCCAGCCTGGTCGAGCGGGCTGTCGCTTCCCTCAAGGGCGAGACCAGGGTCGCTGTCGGGGCGCAGCTGGTTCGTTCGATCGCTGAGATGCTCGATCGGGATGCCGGGCAGGGACTGGCCGATCAGGCGCCGGTATCGGATGGACGGGTCCTCCGCTCGATTCGGGAGCTCGCCCCCGATGGCAGACCTGTCGCCATCCAGCCGCCCTTGATCCCGCTGCTCGACACCACGCTGCTGAACAACGCCCCCGGCGAGCCGGCGTTGAGCAAGCAGCTGGCATCCGAGATCGCATCGGCCGACCGGATCGATGCCATGATCGCGTTCATCCGGTACAGCGGGGTGGGGCCGCTGCTGGAGGCGCTGCGGACCCATGTCCGGTCCGGCCGGGCGCTGCGCGTCCTCACCACGACGTACACCGGTTCCACCGAGCCGAAGGCGCTGGACGCGCTCGCCGATCTCGGGGCCGAGATCCGGGTCTCGTACGACACCACGACGACCCGCCTGCACGCCAAGGCCTGGCTGTTCCACCGCGATTCCGGCACCTCCACCGCGTATGTCGGCTCGTCGAACCTGACGCATTCCGCCCAGGTCGTCGGCCTGGAATGGAACGTCCGGGTCAGCGGGCGCCGCAACCCCGGCGTCCTGCAGAAGGCCCAGGCGGCGTTCGACGGAGCATGGGAGAACGGGGACTTCCTGCCCTACGACCCGGTGGTGTTCGCCGAAGCGATCAGCGCCGGCCCGTCCGGGGTTCCGGACCTCCTGCTGTCCCCGATCGAGATCCGCCTCGAGCCGTTCCAGGAGCGGCTGCTCGAACAGATCGAGGCGGCCAGGCAGCGCGGGCATCATCGAAACCTCCTCGTGTCCGCGACCGGGACGGGGAAGACCGTGATGGCGGCGGTCGACTACGCCCGCCTCGCCCAGCGCCTCCCGCGTTCCCGCCTGCTGTTCGTCGCCCACCGAGAGGAGATCCTGGAGCAATCGCTGCGGACGTTCCGCCACGCGCTGCGACAGCCCTCCTTCGGGGAGAAGTGGGTCGGCGGGCGTCGCCCGTCCCGTTGGGAGCACGTCTTCGCATCCGTCCAGAGCATCCGGGCGGAATCCATCGATCCGCGGCACTTCGATGTGGTCATCGTCGACGAGTTCCATCACGCTGCGGCACCCTCCTACGACCGGCTGCTGCACCGGCTGGAGCCCGTCGAACTGCTCGGCCTCACGGCGACTCCCGAGCGGGCGGACGGGATGCCGATCCTCGGCTGGTTCTCCGACCGCGTCGCTGCCGAACTGCGGCTGTGGGACGCCATCGACCAGCAGCGCCTGGTCCCGTTCCACTACTACGGGATCCACGACGGCCTCGACCTGCGATCCGTCCCGTGGCGCCGCGGCCGCGGGTACGACATCGAAGCCCTGAGCAACGTGTTGACCAGCGACCACATCTGGGCCCGCACCGTCATCCAGCAGGTTGCTGAGCACGTCCCCGACCTCACCGGGATGCGGGCCCTGGGCTTCTGCGTCAGCGTTGCCCATGCGCAGTTCATGGCGGAACAGTTCCGCCGTGCGGGGATCGCTGCGGTAGCGGTCACCGGCCAGACCGCGGAGCAGGATCGGCGAGCGGCGCTGCGCGACCTTGCAGCAGGCGAGGTCAACGTCGTGTTCAGCGTCGACATCTTCAACGAGGGCGTGGACGTCCCCGACATCGACACCCTGATCATGCTGCGTCCCACCGACAGCGCCACGATCTTCGTGCAGCAGCTGGGCCGCGGCTTGCGGAGGGCGCACGGCAAGGCCGTCTGCACCGTGCTGGATTTCGTGGGCCATCAGCACAGCGAGTTCCGCTTCGATCAACGGCTGCGCGGCCTGCTGGGCGGCACGCGCAAGGAGTTGCAGCGCCAGGTCGAGCACGACTTCCCGTTCCTGCCCAGCGGCTGCCACTTCACCTTGGACCCGGTGTCGAAGGACATCGTGCTGTCCAGCATCCGCAACGCGCTGCCCTCGCGCTGGCCGCAGCTGGCGCGGGAGCTGCAGTCGATGATCGGGGCGGGGCATCCCGCGACGCTGGCCACGTTCCTGCACCATTCCGGCCTGGAGCTCTCCGATGTCTACGCCAGCGGCCGGGGCTGGTCGGATCTGCTGCAAGCAGCGGGGGCGCCGGTCGCGGAACCCGGGCCGCAGGAGAAGTCCCTTCGCAAGGCCGTCGGCCGGCTCCTCCACATCGAGGACCGGGTGCGCCTGGAGGCGTACTCGAGATTCCTCGCCGAGCTAGCCGCCCCACCGCCCGGCAGCGCTCGCGATACAGCCTTGCTGCGGATGCTCGTGGTCGGGATCGCGGGCCAGCACCTGAATGCCGAGGATCTCCAGCGGGCGGCAGCGTTCGTCTGGCGGCACCCGCAGGTCGTGGCCGAGCTGCGGGAGGTGCTGCAGCTTCTCGCCGAGCAGTCCGACCACGTGCAGCCGGACCTGCCGGGACGCCCGGACGTGCCGCTGCTCATCCACGCCCGGTACACCAGACCGGAGATCCTGGCCGCCCTGCATCAGAAGCCGGACCGCGCGTCGACCCCGCCGTGGCGCGAGGGTGTCTATTGGGCAGCCGATCAGCGCACCGACGTCTTCGTCGTCACCATCGACAAGACCGCCGACCACTTCTCACCCACCACGCGGTACCGCGACTATGCGATCAGTCGCGAACTCTTCCACTGGGAGAGCCAGTCGAAGACCTCGGCGGACAGCCCGACCGGTCGCCGCTACCAGCAGCACGTCGCGCACGGCTCGCAGGTGCTGCTGTTCGCGCGCCAGTCGAACACCGACCGAGCGTTCTGGTTCCTCGGGCCGGCCACCTATGTGCAGCACGAGGGAGAACTCCCCATGGCCATCACCTGGCGGCTGACGCACCCGCTGCCGGGCGACCTGTACGCCCAGTTCGCGGCCACCGCCGTGGCGTAGGCGACTGGGTGGGCCGGTCAGCGGCACCCGCGTCGCGGCGCCGCCCGGGGTCATGCTGGCGAACGCGTCGAAATCTGGGGCAAGCCCGCCGAACTGAGCGCGAATCCCCGAGGCACCCCGAAATATCGACGCGTTCGCCAGCACCACCCGTGCAAGCCGGGCAGCCGGGCTGGGCTCCCGCCGTCCCACGCAACCCAGGACCGAGACCGCCGCGCACCCATCGCCCCCCCGCCCGGCGCGTGACGACGGCCAACGCGTCGAAATCTGGGCCAGGCCCGCCGAACTGAGCGCGAATCCCCGAGGCACCCCGAAATTCCGACGCGTTCGCCATCACCACCGTGCGCCGGGCAGCTCAACCACCGTCCGACGGAGCCGCTCGGACCGAGACCGCCGCGCACCCATCGCCCCCGCGGCGCGTGACGACGGCCAACGCGTCGAAATCTGAGGCAGGCCCGCCGAACTGAGCGCGAATCCCCGAGGCACCCCGAAATATCGACGCGTTCGCCAGCACCACCCGTGCAAGCCGGGCAGCCGGGCAGCGCGCCCGCCGTCCGGCGTCCGCGGACGCGCCTACGCCCAGATCGCC
>CAZECO010000040.1:4517-8304 GCA_964510455.1 uncultured Actinomycetes bacterium | reverse complement strand
CCGGGCAGCGCGCCCGCCGTCCGGCGTCCGCGGACGCGCCTACGCCCAGATCGCCGCGGTATCCCCGTCCACCGGTTGCGCCGGGTAGCGCGCCGCGTTGCCCGCCCAGAAGCGGCGCGCCGTCCAGGCGCAGACGGCGGCGTCCACCAGATCCTCCGCCCCGATAAGGCCGGTGTCGTCGCGCAGGTACTGCACGTCGATCCCCGCTCCCTTGAGCATCTGGATCCGATGGCGCATACCCTCCCACGACGTCTTGCCGTGCTTCGGCGGCGCCGGGTCGCGGGGACTCGCCATATGCGCGAAGCAGACCTCCGGGTGGCACTCGACCACGTCCACGCCCGATGACCCGCCCGCAGCCAGCCAGTCGTGGACATCGAGGATCATCCGCGCCAGCCCGTACGTCTGGCGCGACAGGCCGATGCCCTGCTGCTCCAGGTTCACCTCCTGCGCCTCCGGGAACCCCGCGGCCTCGAACTGGTACCTCCGCGCTACCTCCAGCGCGGCCAGGCTCGGGGTGCTCAGCAGCAACGAGCCGCGATCCTTCAGCACCGCCCGAGCGGCAGCGTCGCAGGCTCGCAGACCCTTCACCGGCGGCCCGATCGGGATGTCGATCGCGATCGCCCGCGGCCGTTCCACGGCGGCGGCGCCGACGACCAGCGACGCGATGTCATCGGCGACGATCGCCACGTCCCGGCGATCCCCCAGCAGCACACCCGCCCACCTTCCGGCGCTGATGCCGACCCCGAGGTATGCGTCCATGTCGGCACTACTCGCCGAGGTTCACCATCACGTGCTTGATCCGGGTGTAGTCCTCCACGCCGTACATGGACAGGTCCTTGCCGTAGCCGGACTTCTTGTATCCGCCGTGCGGCATCTCGGCGACCAGCGGGATGTGGGTGTTGATCCACACGCACCCGAAGTCCAGCCGCCGCGACATCCTCATCGCCTGCCCCAGATCCTTGGTCCACACCGACGAGGCCAGGGCGAACTCCACGCCGTTGGCCATCCGCAGCGCGTCTGCCTCATCGGTGAACCGCTGCACCGTGATGACCGGGCCGAAGACCTCCCGCTGGATGATCTCGTCGTCCTGCTGCAGTTCCGACACCACGGTCGGCGCGTAGTGGAATCCGCGCTCGCCCAGCCGGGAGCCGCCCGCTTGGATCTGCGCATGGTCGGGCAGGCGCTCGATGAAGCCCGTGACCTGCGCCAACTGGTTCACGTTGTTCACCGGCGGCAGCAGCGCGTCCTCGAAGTCCGGGCCCCTCTCGTAGGTCGTGACGATCCCGCGCGCCTGCTCGGCCAGCGCCGCGACGAACGCGTCGTGCACGCCCTCCTGCACGATGACCCGGTTCGCCGAGGTGCAGTCCTGCCCCGCGTTGAAGTACCCGGCGATCGCGATTCCCTCGGCCGCAGCCGCGACGTCGGCGTCGTCGAACACCACGACCGGGGCCTTCCCGCCCAACTCGAGGTGCACCCGCTTCACATCCGCGGCAGCCGCAGTCGCCACGGCGATGCCGGCGCCTACCGAACCGGTGATCGCGACCATGGCCGGCGTCGGGTGGGCCACCAGGGCGCGGCCGGTGTCCCGGTCGCCGAGCACCACGTTCAGCACGCCCGGCGGCAGGTGCTCCGCGGCGATCTTCGCCAGCAGCTCGGTCGTCGCCGGGGTGGTGTCCGACGGCTTGAGCACCACGGTGTTCCCGGCCGCCAGGGCGGGTCCGAACTTCCAGACCGCCATCATCATCGGGTAGTTCCACGGGGCGACCTGCCCCACCACGCCCACCGGCTCGCGACGGACGAACGAGGTGTGGCCGGCCAGATACTCCCCGGCCGACTTGCCCTCCAGCAACCGCGCGGCACCGGCGAAGAACCGCAGCTGGTCGGCCATCGGACCGATCTCTTCGCTGAGCGTGAGGGCCTTGGGCTTGCCGGTGTTCTCGCTCTCCAGGTCGACGAGCTCCGCGGCGTGCTCCTCGATCGCGTCGGCGATCTTCAGCAGCGCGCGCTGCCGCTGGCTGGGCGTCGCGTCGCGCCAGCCGTCGAACGCTTCTGCCGCGGCAGCATACGCGGCGTCGACGTCCTCGGGGCCCGACAGCGCAGCGTTCGCGTAGGTCTCCCCGGTGTGGGGGTTCACCACCGGCGTGGTCCGTCCCGAAGCGGCGGGGACGGACTGCCCGTTGATGAAGTTGCGGAATTCTCGGTCAGCCATGGCGGATCCTCACTTGACGTAGGCGAGCGGGGAGAAGTCGGGGGCCGGCTCGATGGGCTCGCCGTAGTACAGCGAACGGACGGCGCTGATGTAGCTCTGCGCGCGTTCGGTCAACTGCCCGCCCGATTGCATGCGGGCCTTGGTCACCAGGACGCCGAGGTCGGCTCCCTTGAACCGGTAGTCGCCGGGTCCGTAGACGCGCAGGTAGAAGAACTCGTCCTCGTGGGACAGCCGGTGCCAGTCTTCGGACACCCGCGCGAACTCCACCCGCCCGTCCTCGTGGACGTGGTAGGTCCCGGTGCGCGGCGCGGCCAGCAGCCGCTCGACCCGATCCGTGGGCTCCTTCATGATCAGCTGGGCCCAGACATCGACCGCGGCGAGCTCCCGCCAGCGGTCGTTGATCTCGTCGACATCGATCGTGAGGTCCACGTCCATCCACTCCAGCAGGTGGAACAGGAACAGCGGGACGTCGGCGTAGGCGCCGGCGGTGACATTGGTCATCGACGATGCGCCGGAGATCCGGGGGTTCAGCTCGCCGAGGTAGACCGAATCGGTGTCGAGGTCCACCAGCACATCGACCTCGAAGAAGCCCTTGTACCCCTCCTGCGCCAGCCGGTCGCCGAGCCGGCGGACATGCCCGACGGCGACCTCCCGCTGCTCGTGGCTGAGCGCCTCGGGGTAGACGTCGTTGCCGCACCATCCGCCCTTGTAGGGGGTGAGTTCGGGGTACCCGGTGAGGTCGGTCATGAACGGCCCCACGATGGTGCCGTGGCGGGTGATGACGGCCTCGACCGCGGCCGCCTTGTTGCGGATCCGCTTCATGACCTTCAACTCTTCGGTCGCCATCAAGTCGGAGTCGGAGTCCCAGTCGGCCTCCGACTTGATGAAGAAGGTCGTCTTCCCCGAATCGCCGTACGGCGTCTGCACCACCAGGTCGGTTCCCAGTCCGGCGCCGTCCGCGAGTGCGAGCAGCTCGGCGAAGGTGGTCGCGCGGCCCAGGACGTTGGGCACGCTGGGCGCCCCCGCCTCGTTGCCCAGCTGCGTGGTCACGATCTTGGAGTCCAGCCGGCGCCGCAGAGCATCGCTCGGCAGGATCAGCTCGTACCCGAACTCGTCGCAGATCTGCTCCGTCTCCTCGTCGAAGAACACCATGGCGATCTTCGGCCGCTCGCCGCCGCGCCGGCGCAGGAACGCCTGCACCTCGGGGTCGCGCAGCAGGTAGTTGTTGATCTCCTCGGTGCTCTGGAAGTCGACGAACGGCTTGTTCTTGGGACTGAAGACGCGCGAGTGGGCGCCGTCCCAGGAGTCGTAGTAGGCGATGTGAGAGAAGTTGCGCACGAACCGGTCGATGCCCAGCAGGTTGAAAGCGGTCGGGCCGACTGCGAACACGGGTGTCGGATTGACCCGGAAGAACGTGCGGATCTCGGCAATCCCGTTCAGGTGCTGGCGGTTCGCTGCGGTCATGGGGACCTCCTGAATGGGCGATCAACCGCCGAGTCTAGTTCGCGCAGGACGGCGAAGCGCCGTGACCGGACGGCCATCCGGAACCGACCGCGCAGCTTCCTCCGCTCGGCCGCA
>CAZECO010000040.1:0-4417 GCA_964510455.1 uncultured Actinomycetes bacterium | reverse complement strand
CCGAGGCTGTCGGCCGGAGACGGCTGCGGCCACGGCCTCACATGCGCGAAGGGTGTCGTGCAGCCGCGCGGGGTGCTGCGGCGACACCCACGACGACAGCTTGACGATCACGGTCCGCGTCGCGGGGTCGACCCGCAGCAGCTGGCCGTGGATGCCCAGTCCCAGCAGCACGTCGCCGTGCGGTCCGGGCAGGATCCAGCACTGGTTGCGGTACCAGCCGCCCGGCAGGAAGGGTCCGGCGGCGGAGTCCGCGAACGCGGCCCGCAGCTCCGGGGTAACCGTCCAGATCTGGGAGAGCCACTCCAGCGGCACGATCTGCTCGTCGCGCGCCGAGCCGCCCCGCAGCAGCAGCTCGCCGAACCGCGCGACATCGCGGGCGGCGGCCAGCAGCCCACCGTCGTGGATCACCGCCCCGGTGGCGTCGCTGAGGAACGCGGCGTCGGACTCCGCACCCATCGGCGACCACACCAGACGGGAGACCAGTTCGGCCATCCCCGCGCCGGCGGCGCGCTCGCACACCCAGCCCAGCACATCGGTCTCGCACGACCGGTAGTGGAACAGGCCGCCGTGGGGGCGGTCCGCCTGCAGGCCGACCAGGAACGCGCGCAGCCCCGGCGCCGCACCGGGAACACCGGCGATCGCGTCGTCCATCGCCCGGATGTGCGAGGTCGGGTCGACGTAGTCCTCCCGGAAGTGCACCCCGGACCGCATGTCCAACACGTTGCGCACGGTGGCGTCCCGGTACCCGCTCGCCGCCAGTTCCGGGACGTAGGCCGTCACCGGATCCTCCGTGCGCAGCAGGCCCTGCCCGACCAGGATCCCCGCGACGGCTCCGACGATGGACTTCGTGATGGACATCAGGGGGCGGCGGTCATCCGCCGCCACCCCCGCCCGGTACCACTCGTCGGCCACCTCGCCGCGGTGCAGCACCAGCCATGCATCCGTCGCCGACTCCCGCAGCACCTGCGCCACCGAGGTGTCCCGCCCGTCGGCCCCGGTGATCGGGAGGTGCCCCAGGTCCCGCTGCTCGACGCGCAGCGGTTGGACGCCCGAAGGATCGTGCGCCACCGGTACCACCGGCAACGACGCCGCATCGAGTCCGTGCTCACCCTCCCACGGCAGCCCCGGCTCCATCCGGTGCGCGCTCAGTCCGACTGCGGTATCGAGTGCACGACCGCGACCGGGCATTCTGCGTGGATCAGCATCTGCAGGCCGACCGACCCCAGCACGAGTCCGGCGAACCCGCCCCGGCCGCGCGCCCCGACCACCCCGAGCGGCGCGCCGGAAGCCTCCTGGATGAGAGCAGCTGCCGGCCGCCCCTGTGCGTGCAGGAACGTGACCGGGACGTCCGGATGCGTGGCGACCACCGCCTGGGCCTCGCGGATCAGGTCCCGCATCGCATCGCCGAGATCCTCCGTGTCCAGCGTGACGGGCTGCGCGGGCATCGCCTTGCCGCGGGTCTTCGTCGCGATCACCACGGCGACGCCGAGACCGGTGGCTTCGGCGTGCCGCAGCGCGAACGCCAGCGCGACGTCCGCCGACGACGAGCCGTCGTACCCGACGACGACCTCGTCGGGGTGCCGGGCATTGGCCTGAGCGTGCTCGCTCTCCTCGTCCGGCTGGTACAGCACCACGACCGGGCAGCGGGCGTGCGGGGTGACGTTCATGGTCGTCGACCCCAGCACCAGGCCGCGGAACCCCTCCAGCCCGCGCGAACCCATCACGATCAGGTCCGCGGTGTCGGACGCATCCAGCAGCGCCTGCACCGGCGCGTCGGGATGGACGACAACCCTCACCTCCAGCTCGGGATACGTCGCACCGACCCGGTCGGCCGCATCCTGCAGCATCTCGGCCTGACTCTCGCCGAGCAGTTCCTCCGCCTCATCGCTATCGACCTCGACGACCTCTCCCTCGGCGTCCGGCCGAGCGCGCAGCAGCACCAGGGGAACGCGGTAGGCCGCCGCGGCGCCTGCTGCCCAGTCCAGGGCCAGCACCGCGGTCGGTGAGCCGTCGTACCCGACAACCACACCGGCAATCGGCGACTGCGTGGATTCGCCGTCGGCGTCCGTTTCAGGGGTCATGTCGTCTAGTCTGCCAAGCATTGAGGCGCGTGGAGGTGCCATGGAGATTCAAGCCCACGATCCGCACCATGAACTCGAACACGACCTCCAGGACAAGGGCCTGTCCCACAACTCGGTCGGCCTGCTCGGCGGCATCATCCTGGCGATCTCCTGCGTGGCCCCGGCCTACACGCTGACCGCGACCATCGGCCTGCTGGTCGGAGAGGCCGGCGTGCAGGTCCCGCTGATCTTCATCGGCGGATTCCTGCCCATGTTCTTCGCCGCCTACGCCTACCGGGAGCTCAACGGCGTAGCCCCCGATTGCGGCACGTCCTTCACCTGGACCACCAAAGCCTTCGGGCCGTATGTGGGGTGGCTGGGCGGCTGGGCGGCGGTGCTGGCGACGATCATCGTGATCTCCAACCTCGCCGGCGTCGCTGTCCAGTTCACCTATCAGTTCATCGGCGACATCGTCGGCAGCGCCTGGCTGTCGGGGCTGTGGGAGAACAATCTCGTCAACGTGGCGACCTGTGTCGGCTTCCTCGCCGCGGCCACCTATGTCGCCTATCGCGGCATCACCACCACCGCCCGGGTCCAGTACATCCTGGTCGGATTCCAGATGACGGTCCTGCTCATCTTCGGGGTCGCGGCGATCATCCAATCCACCGACTCCGCGACCGGGATCGAATTCAGCTGGGACTGGCTCTCCCCGTCCGGCATCACGCTGTCCGCCTTCATCGCGGGGCTGTCCGGTTCGATCTTCGCGTTCTGGGGCTGGGACTCGGCGCTCACCGTCAACGAGGAGACCAAGGACTCGGAGACCACGCCCGGCCGGGCCGCGATCCTGGCGGTCATCTCGATCCTGTGCACCTACCTGCTGGTCTCGATCGCGCTGATCATGTACGCGGGCGTCGGGGACACCGGCCTGGGGCTGGCGAACGAGGAGATCGCGGACAACGTGTTCGGGGCGCTCGCCGAACCGATCCTGGGCGACCCCTGGTACCTGCTGCTGTTCCTGGCGGTGATCGCCTCCAGCGCCGCCAGCCTGATCACCACGTTCCTGCCGACATCGCGCACCCTGCTGGCCATGGGCACCTACCGGGCGCTGCCCCCGCGGTTCGCCGCAGTGCACCCGCGCTACCTGACGCCCTCCTACGCGACGGTGGCCGGGGGCATCGGTGCCGCGGCGTTCTACTCGGTGCTGACCTTCCTCAGCGAGAACGTGCTGCTGGACACCATCTACAGCATCGGCATCATGATCTGCTTCTACTACGGGCTGACCGCGTTCTCCTGCGTCTGGTACTTCCGCAACGAACTGTTCAACAACCGCTCGAGCATCGTGTTCAAGTTCCTGCTCCCGCTGCTGGGCGGCATCGGCCTGACCACGGTGCTGCTGATCACGCTGCGGGACTCGTTCTCCCCCGACTACGGCAGCGGCGCCTCGATCGGCGGGGTCGGACTGGTCTTCATCATGGGCGTCGGCCTGATCGCCTCCGGCCTGATCCTGATCGCGATCTGGCGCTCCAAGGACCCGTCGTTCTTCCGCGGCGAGACGCTGAAGACCGACACGCCCGCGCTCGTCGTCGACTGAGGAGGAACTCCATGGCCGATCATCCGCTCGAACCGCTGAGCTCTGACGAGTTCCGCCGGGTCAACGCGGCCCTGCGCCGCGACGCGGGTGTCACCGACGCCTTCCGCTTCTGCTCCGTGGAGCTGATCGAGCCGCCGAAAGCGTTCGTGCTGGGCTGGTCGGCGGGGCATCCGTTCCCGCGCCGGGCGCTGGCCGTGCTGTGGGACCGGGGCACCAGCCGGACGTTCGAGGGCGTCGTCGATCTGGCTGCGGACGCGGTCGAGGCCCTCACCCACATCCCGGACGTCACCCCGAACTTCACCGTCGACGAGTGGCACGACTGCGACCACGCGCTGCGGGAGAACCCGCAGGTCATCGAGGCGATGGCGGCGCGCGGCATCACCGATCTGGACCTGTGCCTGTTCGACGTGTGGACCTACGGCAAGGCCCTGATGCCGCCGCAATTCGCCGACCGGCGGCTGGGCTGGGTGGACGTCTGGCGCCGCGGCAGCGAGAAGGGCAACCCGTACGCACACCCGGTGGCCGGCCTGAAGTTCATCGTCGACATGAACACCTTCGAACTGCTGCAGATCGACGACTCCGGCGCGATCCCGGAGGCCCCGGTGATGGGCGAGTACGTTCCGGACCTCGTGCCCGGCCAGCAGGTCCGGGATGACCGCAAGCCGCTGGAGATCACCCAGCCGGAGGGTCCGGGGTTCAGCGTCGACGGGCTGGTGCTGCGCTGGCACGAGTGGGAGATGCGGGTCGGCTTCAACTACCGCGAGGG
>CAZECO010000039.1:0-20761 GCA_964510455.1 uncultured Actinomycetes bacterium | reverse complement strand
TACTTGTCCACACCCAGCCGGTGGTAGGGCAGCACCTCGATGCGGTCGATGATCTCCTTCAGCGCCTCGCAGATCTCGGCGACCTGTTCGACCTCCTTCGGGTCGTCGGTCAGCCCCGGCACGAGGACGAACCGGATCCACAGCCGCGTTCCGCGCTCCAGCAGGCGCTCCGCGAAGTCCAGCAGCGCGGAGAAGTTGCCCGTCTGGGTGACGTACTTGTACTTGCGCGGGTTGCCCGCCTTGATATCGAGCAGCACCAGGTCGACGTGATCGAGCAGCCGGTCGGAGGCCTTCATCCCGCCCATGCCCGAGGTGTCCAAAGCGGTGTGCAGGCCCAGCTCGGTCTTCGCCCCCACGAAGATGTCCTCCACGAAGTCCGGCTGCATGAGCGGCTCCCCGCCGGTGATCGTGATCCCGCCGCCGCTCCTCAGGAACGCGCCGTACTTGGCGGCCTCGGCCAGCACCCGCTTGACCGTCGTGCGATCCCCCAGCCGCATCATCTGCGTGTCCGGGTTGTGGCAATACAGACAGCGCAAGGGGCAGCCCGCCAGGAACACCGTGTACCGCAGCCCGGGGCCGTTCACCCCCGACGTGGTCTCCGCCGAGTGGACGTGGCCGACCCGGGAGCCGTCCTGCAGCTCCGCGGGCAGCTCCCGGTGGATCGACGCCACGGCGCAGTCCTCAGACGCTCATGTGGAAGGTGCGATCGATGACGTCGCGCTGCTGGTCCTTGGTGAGGCGAACGAAGTTGACGGCGTAGCCGCTGATCCGGATGGTCAGCTGCGGGTAGTTCTCCGGGTGCTCCATCGCGTCGATCAGCATCTCGCGGTTGAGGACGTTGACGTTCATGTGGAAGCCCTCGCTGGACACGTAGCCGTCGAGCACCCCGGTCAGGTTCGCCACCTGCTCCTCGCGCGTCTTGCCCAGGCCGCGCGGCACCACCGAAGCGGTCAGGGAGATGCCGTCCAGGGCGTCCTGGTACGGGATCTTCGCCACCGACATGGCCGCGGGGATCAGGCCCTTCTTGTCCCGCCCGTGCATCGGGTTGGCGCCCGGGGCGAACGGCTCACCGGCCTTCCGCCCGTCCGGGGTGGAGCCGGTCGCCTTGCCGTAGACCACGTTGGAGGTGATGGTCAGCACCGACTGGGTGTGCTGGGCGTGGCGGTAGGCGGGGTACTCCCGGATCTTCTCCATGAACTTGGTGACCAGCATCGAGGCGTACTGGTCGACCCGGTCGTCGTTGTTGCCGAACGCGGGGAACTCGCCGTCGATCTCGTAGTCGACCACCAGTCCGGTCTCGTCGCGCACCGGGCGGACCGTCGCGTACTTGATGGCGCTCAAGGAGTCCGCCACGATCGACAGCCCCGCGATCCCGCAGGCCAGCGTCCGGTGCGGGGAGTAGTCGTGCAGCGCCATCTCGATGCGCTCATAGGCGTACTTGTCGTGCATGTAGTGGATGACGTTGAGCGCGTTCACATACACCCTGGCCAGCCAGTCCATGGCCTTGTCCATGCGGTCCAGGACGTCGTCGAAGTCCAGCACGTCATCGGTGATCGGCTCGCCGAGGTCGACGACGAGCTTGCCGCTGACCTCGTCCCGACCGCCGTTGATGGCGTAGAGCAGGGTCTTGGCGAGGTTGACGCGGGCCCCGAAGAACTGCATCTGCTTGCCGACCGGCATCGCCGACACGCAGCAGGCGATGGCGGTGTCGTCGTCGAAGTGCTCGCGCATCAGCTCGTCGGATTCGTACTGGATCGCACTGGTGTCGATGGACACCTCGGAGCAGAACTTCTTGAAGCCGTCCGGCAGCCGGGGGGACCAGAAGACGGTCAGGTTCGGCTCCGGCGCGGGACCCAGGTTGTACAGGGTCTGCAGGTACCGGAAGCTCGACTTGGTCACCAGGGTCCGGCCATCGATGCCCATCCCGCCCATGGACTCGGTGACCCAGGTCGGATCGCCGGAGAACAGGGCGTCGTACTCCGGGGTGCGCAGGAAGCGGACCATCCGCAGCTTGATGACGAAGTCATCGATGATCTCCTGCACCTGCTCCTCGGTCAGCCGCCCATCGTCGAGATCGCGCTGCAGGTAGATGTCCAGGAAGCTGCTGGTGCGGCCCAGGCTCATGGCCGCGCCGTTCTGCTCCTTCACCGCGGCCAGGTAGGCGAAGTACAGCCACTGCACAGCTTCCCGGCCGGTCGACGCCGGTCCGCTGATGTCGTACCCGTAGCTGGCGGCCATCTCCTTGGTCTCGGCCAGCGCCCGCATCTGCTCCGACAGCTCCTCGCGGTCGCGGATCACGTCATCGGTGGAGTGCAGTTCGGCGATGCTCAGGAACTCGTGGCGCTTGCCTTCGATGAGGCGGTCGATGCCGTACAGGGCGACGCGGCGGTAGTCGCCGATGATCCGGCCGCGGCCGTAGGCGTCCGGCAGGCCGGTGACGATGTGGCTGTTGCGTGCGGCGCGGATCTCGGGGGTGTAGGCGTCGAACACGCCCTGGTTGTGGGTCTTGCGGTACTTGGTGAAGATCTCGGTGACCCGCGGGTCCGGTTCGTAGCCGTAGGCCGTCAGGCCGCCGTCGACCACCCGGATGCCGCCGTTGGGCATGATGGCGCGCTTCAGCGGCTCATCGGTCTGCAGGCCGACGATGACCTCGTCGATGTCGGGGGAGATCCGGCCCGGCTTGTGCGACGTGATCGTGGACGGCGTGTGGGTGTCGACATCGAGGATGCCCTTCTTGCGCTCCTCGAGCATCAGGTCGGCCACGAACTTCCACAGCTCCGCGGTGCGCTGGGTCGGGCCTGCGAGGAAGCTGCTGTCCCCTTCATAGGGCGTGTAGTTGCGCTGAATGAAGTCGCGCACGTCGATGGTGGTGTTCCAGCGGCCGTCGGTGAATCCGCGCCACGGGTCGAGGCTGGTGTCCGCGAGCGGTGCATGCGTCGTCATTGCAGGTCCTCCTGTTGTCTATGACGATCCTGAGGCTAATTGGGTCGCGATGCCAGAGGTACTGCGGATCCGTTCGGCAGACGGCCTGCGAAAGCCGTTGCTCATCGGCATCTGGCGGGGAGTGGGGGGTAGATGGGGTTGTGCCATCGAGCCGCGGCCGGGCGGCCCCGCGGCGCCGGTCCAGCGAGTCTGCGGGTGTGCACGGGTGGTCGAACCGCAATGCTGGGCCGCCCCGGGATGCCGAACGGCCCGGCCCCGCCCTCGGCGTGCGGGTACCGGGCCGGGCACAACTGGGTCAGAAGGATTCCTCCGCGAGTTCCATCACGCCGAGGTCGGTGGCTTCGGCAACAGCCCGCTCAGCCGTCAGCAGGGGCAGCCGGTTGGCTGCGAACCACTTCGCCGTGGCGACCTTGCCGGTGTAGAACGGGACATCCTTCGCCGGGGCCCCGGCGGCAAGGGCGGCCTCGGCAACCTCGGCCTGCCTCAGCAGCAGCCAGCCGATGATCAGGTCGCCGCACATCATGAGCAGCCGCGTGGTGTTCAGACCGACCCGGTACAGCTCCTGCGGCGTGCCCTGCTGCGAGGCCATCGCCCACTCGCCGAGCTTGCCGATCACGCCCTGCACATCCTCCAGGGCCCGGCCCAGCGCCTCGCGCGCCGCGGCGAACTGGTCGTTGTCGCCGCCGCCCTTCACGGTCTCGGTGATCTGGCTGGCCAGGAAGAACACAGCCTTGAACTGGTCGCGGACCATCTTGCGGAAGAAGAAGTCCAGACCCTGGATCGCGGTCGTGCCCTCGTACAGGCTGTCGATCTTGGCGTCGCGGATGTACTGCTCGATGGGGTAGTCCTGCAGGAATCCGGATCCGCCCAGGGTCTGCAGCGACTGGGTCAGCATCTCGTAGGAGCGCTCGGAGCCGACGCCCTTGACCACCGGCAGCAGCAGGTCGTTCATCCGATTGGCCATGTCGACGTCCTCGACCTCCTGGCCCAGCTCGTCGGCCTCGACCTTGTCCTGCCAGGACGCGGTGTAGGCGACCAGCGCCCGCATGCCCTCGGCATAGGCCTTCTGCAGCATCAGGATCCGGCGCACGTCCGGGTGGTGGGTGATGGTGACGCGGGGAGCGGTCTTGTCCATCATCTGCAGCAGGTCGGCGCCCTGCACGCGGTTCTTCGCGTAGTCCAGCGCGTTCAGGTAGCCGGTGGACAGGGTCGCGATGGCCTTGGTGCCCACCATCATCCGGGCGTACTCGATGACCTTGAACATCTGCGCGATGCCGTCGTGCACGTCGCCCACCAGCCATCCGATGGCCGGCTCGCCGTCGCCGAAGGTCACCTCGCAGGTCGTGGAGACCTTCAGGCCCATCTTCTTCTCGACATTGGTGACGTAGGCGCCGTTGCGCTCGCCGAGCTCCCCGGTCTGCGGGTCGAAGTGGTACTTGGGAACGACGAACAGGCTCAGGCCCTTGGTGCCGGCTCCGCCTGCGCCCTCGACGCCGACCGGGCGCGCGAGGACCAGGTGGATGATGTTCTCGGTCATGTCGTGCTCGGCGCTGGTGATGAAGCGCTTGACGCCCTCGATCCGCCAGGTGCCGTCCTCGTTCTGGAAGGCCTTCGCGCGGCCCGCGCCCACATCCGATCCGGCGTCCGGCTCCGTCAGGACCATGGTCGCGCCCCACTGGCGCTCGACCATCAGGTCGGCGATCTTCTTCTGGTCCTCGTTGCCGATGTGCCACAGGATGCTGGCGAAACCGGGGCCGGACATGTACATGAAAGCGGCGGGGTTGGAGCCGAGGATCATCTCGGCCACGGCCCAGCGCAGCGACGGCGGGGCGGCGATGCCCCCCATCTCCTGGGGCAGCTCCAGGCGCCAGCCCTCAGCATCCATCAGGGTCTGGAAGGCGACCTTGAAGTCCTCCGGCATCGTCACGGTCTTCGCCTTGGGGTCGTAGACCGGAGGGTTGCGGTCCGCGGTGGCGAACGTGTCCGACAGGATGCCGGTGGCCAGGTCGTCGGCCTGATGCAGCATGTGGCGCGCCGTGTCGGCGTCCATCTCCTCGAAGGCACCCCGGCCCATGAGATCCCCCGCGCCGAACACCTCGAACAGATTGAACTCGATGTCCCGCAGGTTGCTCTTGTAGTGCGACATGTACAGCTCCCCAGGTAGGCCGCCCCAGAGCGGGGACGCGCGCGCTTTGCCTGGCAGGTTACCGGCCAGTAACACCCATTATGCTACTGGCCAGTAACAACGCGCAAGGCGGGGTTGGATGCGTTGCCCCGCAACGCTGTCGGCGCCTGCGCGAGGCGGGCGCGCAGGCCCGTCCGCCGGGTCCGCCTCACATCCCCGGCGCGCCCGGTTGGGCGGGGCGGAGGCCCGTCCGCCGCGTCTGCGTGTCCACCGCAGTCGCCGGTGCGGCAGGATAGGCGCCATGGCCGACGTCCCGGAGCGTACCGATGTGGACCCGATCGGGAACAACCTCGACTCGGTCACGCCGATCCCCCCGCCGATCGAGGCGGCTCCCCGCCTGTCCGACGTCCTGCGGGCGGGTGCCACCACCGGCGTCACCTCGAGCCTGGTGTGCTGGCTGCTGTACGGGATCGCGTCGCTGTTCGGGACGGACTTCGACGTGCGCAAGGGCACGGGGGAGACCCTGGCCCATGTCTCCTGGTACGAGGTCCTCATCGTCCCGTTCGCTGCGGCGATGGTGTTCTCCGGCATCGCAGCCGCGTTGCGCGGGCGCCGCAATTGCCGCGCCACGACGCTGCTGATCGGATACTCGCTCGGTGCCGTGAGCTTGCTGGCCCCGCTGCTGCAGCCGTCCGAGGCGACCTGGCCCTCGAGGATCTGGCTGGCGACGTTCCATGTCATCACCATCGTGCTGGTGGTGCCGCAGATCGCGCGCGTGGTCGGGGACTCCGACCCGCTGGTCACCGCAGGCCACCGCCGGCTGGGGCTCGACGCCTAGCTCGCTCGCGCGGGGGCTGCGGCATCGCCGCGGGATCGCCCATCACGGCCTGGTACGGGTGCTTCGGCCCTGGCTAGACGGTATGTGACTCCTCGACCACCTCCAGCGGGTCGGCGCCCCAGCGGTAGGCCGCCAGGCGGCGCTGAGCGGCGACGATCATGGCGACGAAGGGCGCCGAGAGCGTCGCGCCGAGGATGCCCGCAATGGAGGCGCCGATGATCGTGGAGCCCAGGTTCACGATCGGGTGGATCTGCAGCTGGGTGCTCGACAGGCGCGTCAGCAACAGCGTCTGCATCACGTTCTGCGTGAGCAGCACCACGGCGAGCACGATCAGCGCATCGGTCAGCCCGCCCGAGCCGAGCGCGATCAGGGTGGCGAACGCGCCGGAGAAGATCGCACCGAGGTAGGGGATGTACGCGGTGACGAAGGTGACCAGCGCGATGGTGAAGGCCAGGGGGAGGCCCAGCGCCCACATCGCGACGCCGATCACGATGGCGATCGGGATGCTGGTCATGGTCAGCGCATAGAAGTAGGAGCGGATCGACGTCGTCGCGTCATCGATCAGCCCTGTCCCCAGATCCCGCGGCAGCCCCGCGTGGCCTGCCAGCCAGGCCGTGAGGTGGTGCCAGTCCTTGAGCAGGTAGTACAGGATGAAGCTGCCGATGAACACCCCGATGGCGAAGAACCCCAGTCCGCTGACCGTCGCGGCAACCGCGCCGCCGACGGCGCCGCCCGCGCTGGACCCGATCGATGAGAAGGCCTCCTCGACCCTGGACAGGTCGATGCCCACCGACGCCAGCCATTCCTGGACCTGCATCCAGCCCTGCTCGATCTGCGCAGCTATCTCCGGGCCCTGGTCGAAGATGCCGCGGATGGACAGGTAGATCGAGAACACCACGATCAGCGTCAGGGCGCACAGCACGATGGCAGCTGCCAGCCCCCTGCCGATGCCCCGGGCGGCCATCCGATCGACCAGCGGGTAGAAGAGCATGCCCATCACGACGGCGACGACCAGCGGAGCGACCAGGGAACTGATCTGCGCCAGCCCGTAGTAGACGGCCACACCGAGGACGATGATGCCGATCAGCATCCACGCCGAGATGCCCAGACGCATGAGCCAACCGGGCACCCGGGCCAGGGGGGCTCGGCCAGGGTCGGGTTCGTCATCGGGGGGCGACGGCGCAGGTCCTTGCTGTGGTCCGGTCATAGCAGCGGGTAGATCCGACCGGTGTTCTCCCCGGTCTCGTAGATCACGGAAGGCGGACCGACGATGTTGGGGTCGGGCTGGCCTACGGTCTGGAGGTCCTTGTCCGGGTAGTCGAGCTTGCTCAGCACCCACCTCATCGCCTCGACCCGGCCGCGCTTCTTGTCGTTGCTGCGGACCACCGTCCATGGCGCATGGTCGGTGTTGGTGTACCAGAACATGGCCTCCTTGGCCTCGGTGTAGGCATCCCACCGATCGAGGCTCGCCAGATCCATCGGCGAGAGCTTCCACTGCCGCACCGGATCGATCCGGCGGATCGTGAACCGGGTGACCTGCTCCTTGCGGGACACCGAGAACCAGAACTTGAACAGGATGATGCCGTCGGCCACCAGCATCCGCTCGAACTCCGGGGCCTGCAGCATGAACTCGCGGTACTGCTCCTGGCTGCAGAACCCCATCACCCGTTCCACGCCCGCCCGGTTGTACCAGGAGCGGTCGAACATGACGATCTCCCCCGCGGACGGCAGGTGCCTGACGTAGCGCTGGAAGTACCACTGGGTGCTCTCGGCCTCGGAGGGCTTCTCCAGCGCGACCACCCTGGCGCCGCGGGGATTCAGGTGCTCCATGAAGCGCTTGATCGTGCCTCCCTTGCCGGCGGCGTCGCGACCCTCGAACACCATCGCGATCCGCTGGCCGCTCTCCTTCACCCAGCCCTGCACCTTCAGCAATTCGATCTGCAGCAGGCGCTTGGTCCATTCGTAGTCCCGGCGATCCATTCGCACGTCGTACGGGTACCCCTGCTTCCAGGTATCGACCGGGGTGCCGTCCGGACCGATGAGCACCGGGTCATCCACCTCGTCCCAGGTGCCGTGGACGTCGAAGCCCCGCTCGGCCAGGTCCTCGTCGCTGAGCTCGCGCAGCGACGTGATGATGTCCTGCAGGTCCGCGACCGCCTCGATGTCGAAGGTGCGGCTCGAGGAGTCCGGGTCGCCGCCTGCGGGGGGCCGGTCGGTCATCGCGCCACCTCCCGATGATGCTCCGAGTCCTGATGGTCGATCCTGGCACAGCCCGCCGTTCGAGCCCGCCCCGGATGTCAGATCTCGCCCGCCAGGATGCCTGCCAGCCGATCGGCTTTGGACTGCCACTGCCACTCGGAAAGGACCCACTCCCGACCGCGCGCCCCCATCCGATCGGCGAGGTCGGCATCCGTCAACAGCGTCACCAGGCGGCGCACCAGCGCGGCACGGTCTGCTCCGGACACGACGAACCCGGTCTCGCCGTCCAGCACCGCATCCGGGGCGCCCCCGCTGTCGCCGGCGACGACCGGGAGGCCGATCGCCGCCGCCTCCAGGTACACGATGCCCAGGCCTTCGACGTCCAGCCCGCGGTGGCGGCTGCGACAAGGCATCGCGAACACGTCGCCGGCGGCGTAGTGGGCCGGCAGCTCCTCGTAGGGCACGCCCCCGGTGATGATCACCTGATCGGCCACGCCCACCTCGTCGACGATCTTGCGCAGCGTGTCGCGATGGGGACCGCCGCCGACGATCAGCAGTGCGGCGTCGGGCACCTGGCGCAGCACGTCGGGCATCGCCCGGATGAGGGTGTCCTGCCCCTTGCGGGGCATCAACCGCGACACGCAGGTGATGACGCGGCGATCGAACAGGCCGTGCCGCGCCCGGATCTCGCTGCCGTCGACGCCGGGATGGAACGTCTCCACATCGACCCCGGGGGTCAGGCGCAGCAGGCGGGCGCGGTGATCGGCGCTCAGCGCGGACTCGATCTTTCCCCTGGTGTAGTCGCCGAGGTACGTCATGACGTCCAGCCGGTTGCCCACCGAGCGCAGGACCTGCCGCAGCACCGGATAGCCCGCCCATCCGGCCTCATGCCCGTGTGTCAGGCCGACGGTCACCCCGGCACCCGCCTTGCGCAGATCATCGGCCATGAGCCCCAGCGGAGCTGCGGCACCGAAGAACACCGCCTCACACCCGTGCTCCCGCAGCAGGCGCACCGCACGGTCCCGGGTTCTCGGCAGCGGCAGCATCACCGAGCCGGTCTCGCGGATGACCGGGAACGGTGCGCTGAGGTCGAAGCTCGTCGGATCGCGCCAGGTCGAGGCGTACACGACGACGTCGGAAGGGTCGAGCCTGGTCAGCAGTTCCCAGACGAAGGTCTGGATCCCCCCCGGCCGCGGGGGGAAGTCGTTGCTGACCACGAGTGTCTTGACCACACCGGCGAACCTAGCGGAGAGGGTGGGCCGTCGCTTGATCCTGCGCCCCCGGTCCATCGCCCTCCGGTTGCGCGGAACCCGCATAAGCCCTTCGACTGCGTCACAATTGGGCGCAACGGCGGTCCCGAGGTGTCGCTGTTGGAGGTCGACAGTCATGGTCCGACACGCGGCCGCACGGCGCGGGAGGCCCGCGTGATCAGTTCGGCGAACGCGGTCCGGGTGGCTACCGTTGCGGCGGTGCTGACTGCAGCGGCCCTGCTCTCGGCGCCGTTGCTGGTCGACGATCCGGCTGCTCGGGGGCCGTCGCACGCTGCTGGGGAGCGGTTCGTCACGGCATGGCTGCCGTACTGGAAGGTGGACGCTGGGCTGGCGTCCTTCACCGCCAACGCCGAACTGTTCACCGACCTGACGACCTTCTTCCACTACACCACCGGCGACGACGCCGCCCTCAGCGAACGCTCCACACCCGGCGACCGTGAGCGCGTGCAGGCCGAGGCCGCGTCGCGCGGCGTGCCGGTCCTGGCCGCGGTGATGGACGATACCCCCGCGGGCCGGATGGCGGCGATCCTGGCCGATCCGGCAGCCCGTGCCGCCCACATCGGCACGCTGCTGACGCTGGTGGATCAGGCGGGGTACGACGGGATCGATATCGACTACGAGAACTTCGCCTTCACCGACGGCCGTGCGACCTGGCCGCAGACGCGTCCCGTCTGGGTGGCGTTCATCGGCGAGCTCGCCGCGGAGCTGGACGCGCGCGGCAAGGCCCTGACGGTCGCCGTCCCACCGCAATTCAACGCCGCCAACGACGAAACGAGCGGCTATTGGGTCTACGACTGGCCTTCGATCGCGCCGTATGTGGACTCGCTGCGCGTGATGACCTACGACTACAGCATCAATGAGCCGGGGCCGATCTCGCCCCTGCCGTGGGTGCAGGCGACGGCGTCGTTCGGGATCGACACGCTGGGGGCCGACCGGTTCCGGATCGGTGCGCCGACCTACGGCCGTGATTGGGTCCTGTCCACGGCGGGAGCCGGTTGCGCGAGCACCCAGCTGTCGGCCAGTGTGTCGCGGACAGCGGCTGAGCTGCTGCAGATCGCCGCAGCTTCCGGTGTTCCCGTGCAGTTCGATGAGACCAACGGCGAGGCATTCTTCCACTACACGCAGGCCCTGCCCGACTGCTCGGTCAGCCGAGTCGCCCATGTCTCCGACGCCCCCAGCGTCGCCGCGAAGGCGGACCTCGCGCTCTCCGATGGCGCCGGGATCGCCCTGTGGTCGCTCGGCGGCGAGGACCCTGCGACCTGGGACGCGCTGCGGCAGGAGGCTGGCCGCTGATCCGCGGCGCGCGCCGCCCCACAGTGCCCAAGACCGCGACGCCGTCAGATCACGAAGTCGACCTCGGCGAAGTCCTCGCCCCGCCACACGCCCCGCTCGGGCGCGTGGGGACCGCTGGCGGAGTGGCCCGTCGCGAGCCGCTCCAACGCCTCCACCCTGCCCATGAGGGACACGATCGTAGAGCCCAGCGCGTCCGGCAGGTCGTTCTCCCGCTCGGGCAGGGGGGGTGCCTGCGGGTGGCTGCGGCTGATGACCTGGCCGGGCACTCCGACGACCACGGTGCCCGGCGGCACGTCGTGCAGCACCACGGAATTCGCACCCACCCGGGCGTTGTCGCCCACGGTGACCGGTCCGAGCACCTTCGCCCCCGCACCGATGACAACGTTGCGGCCCAGCGTCGGGTGGCGCTTGCCGGGCTGCAGGCTGGTCCCGCCCAAAGTGGCCCCGTGGTAGATCGTGCAGCCGTCGCCGACCTCGGAGGTCTCGCCGATCACGATGCCCATACCGTGATCGAAGAACACTCCCTGGCCGATCTTCGCCGCCGGATGGATCTCGATCCCGGTCAGGAACCGGTTGGCGTAGCTGGACACGCGTGCCGTGGTGCGCCACCCCTTCACCCACAGCCAGTGCGAGACCCGGTGTCCCCACAGGGCGTGGACACCGGGATAGGTGAGCAGCACCTCGACCTTCGTCCGCGCTGCCGGGTCGCGCTGCAGCGCGCAGGCTACGTCGCTGCCGATGCCCACAGCGATCAGTCCAACAGATCGGCAAACAGCGGGGTGCTCAGGTAGCGCTCGCCGAAGTCCGGGATGATCACCACGATGGTCTTGTCCGCGTTCTCCGGTCGGCTCGCCACCTGCAGCGCCGCCCAGATCGCGGCACCGGAAGAGATCCCCACCAGCAGGCCGTCCTGACGTGCAGCGGCGCGCGCCGTGGCCAGTGCGTCATCGTTCGCGACCGTGATGATCTCGTCGTAGATCTCTGTGTTGAGGATCGCCGGGACGAAACCAGCACCGATGCCCTGGATCGGGTGCGGCCCCTTCGACCCCCCGGACAGCACGGGCGACGCTGCCGGCTCGACCGCAACCATCTGCACGCCCGGCTTGCGCGCCTTGAGCACCTCGCCCACACCGGTGATCGTTCCGCCGGTCCCGATGCCGGAGATCACGATGTCGACCGTCCCGTCGGTGTCGCTCCAGATCTCCTCGGCCGTCGTCGTCCGGTGGATCTCCGGGTTGGCTTCATTGGCGAACTGCTGAGGCATGAACCACTCGGGGTTGGCCTTGAGCAGCTCCTCGGCCTTCGCGATGGCCCCCGACATCCCGTCCGGCCCGGGAGTCAGATGCAGTTGCGCGCCAAAGGCCCGCAGCAGTGCGCGGCGCTCCTTGCTCATCGTCTCCGGCATCGTGATCACCAGCTTGTACCCGCGGGCCGCACAGACCGTCGCGAGCGCGATCCCGGTGTTGCCCGAGGTTGGTTCCACGACGGTGCCGCCCGGCTGCAAGAGGCCGTCGCGCTCGGCAGCATCGATCATGGACACGCCGATGCGGTCCTTCACGCTGTGGGCGGGGTTGAAGAACTCCAGCTTGGCCAGCACGGTCGCAGAACAGCCCTCGGCGATCCGGTTGAGCCGCACCAGCGGCGTATTGCCGATCAGGGCTGTGATGTCGTCTGCGACACGCATGCTTCCTCCTGTATGGATTGCGCCTCCCATGGTTGCGGATGGGGGCAGGTAAGGCAAAGCATGCCAAGACGCAACCGCTCAGGTTGCGGGGAGCCCTGCCTGATGCGAGATCTCCTGCAGGTTCGGCCAGATCTGGGCGCCCAGCGGCGCGGGCTGCCAACCGGACCGGTCTCAAGCAGCGCGCGGGCCCGGCCGGGGCAGCGCCGCCCCGCCTAGGTCCTCGATCTGGCACCGATCGGCGGTCACACTGCTGACATGGCGTCGAACAAGGTCAACAGCGAACTGAAGGACACCGGATACGAGATCTTCATCGCGTCGGTCGTGGTGCTGTCGATCCTCAATCTCGTGCTGACGGTGCTGGTCAAGGACGCGTCGATGGATGCCGTCCTGATGACCATGAACGGCATCATCAGCCTCATCCTGTTCCTGGACTTCTGCTTCCGGCTGTCCGCCGCCGAGTCCCGCTCGGAGTACATCTTCCGCCAGTACGGCTGGGCCGACCTGTTCGCGAGCCTGCCCCTGCCCCAGCTCAAAGTGCTGCGCCTGTTCCGGTTCGGCCGGGTGATGCGTCTGCTGGGGGAGCTGGGCTTCCGCCGGATCGTGCGGACCCTGGTGCGCAACCGCGCCGGGAGCGCTCTGTTGACCTTGATGTTCATCGCGATCCTGGTGCTGGAGTTCGGCAGCCTGGCGATGCTGCGGATCGAGTCCGCCTACGCCGATGCCAACATCGCCTCGGCCTCGGACTCCCTGTGGTACATGATCGTGACGATGTCCACCGTGGGCTACGGGGACCGGTTCCCGGTGTCGGACGCCGGACGGCTGCTGGGCTCGGTGGTGCTGATCATCGGCGTGGGCATCTTCGGCACGCTGACCGGCTACCTGGCCAACGCATTCCTCAGACAGCCCAAGCGGGACGAGGCCGAGGCCGGCGACCCGGGACAACTCACCGCTGCCCAGCGCCGGCTCGCCGAACTGCAGGAGCTGCGCGAGGCGCATGAGCAGACTCTGGCGCGCATCGACCGGCTCATCCGGGAGGAATCCGCCTAAGGCGGACCCGCTACCGGCCGTCGGCCAGGGCTTGGGCCACCAGGCGCAGCACGGGCGCGCTGAAGCCGAGTTCGGCATGCTTCCCGCCGACCTCCACATGTCGGGTCGGGCTCAAGGGGTTGGGGTCCAGGCAGGCCTGCCAGGCCACGATGGAGTCGGACCTGCTGTAGAAGGCGGTGACCGGAACGGGCATCGGCCGGGTGTTGCCCTGCGCCACGACGGCAGCGATCCGGTCGAGGTCCCAGCCGTCGGACCGGTAGGACGAGGCGGCTGCGGTGTACTTCGGCCCGCCGACCACCGGCGAGCCCAGCGTCACGACGTGGCTCACGGCGTCCGGCGCGCGTCGCGCCACCTCGCGCGCGATCACTCCTCCCAAGCTCCAGCCGACGATCCGGATTGCGCGACCATCGGCCTCCGCATCGGCGCGTACCGCTGCGGTCATGATCGTTGCGTAGTGGTCGACATCGCCCTTGTTGACTCCCAGCCCCCAGCCGTGGGGCCGGTACCCCACCGCCCTCAGATACCCGCGCAGCGCCACGGTCGTCCTGTCGCCGCAGAGGTAGCCGGGCAGGACCCGGATCGTCCCGCCGTCTCCCCGCGGCGGCCGACCGGAGAACGCGAGCGTCGGAAGCGTCGCCGCGCCGCGCAACAGCCCGGCCGCCTCGCCCACCGGCCGAGCCCGCGGGGCGGTGACGTCCTGGCCTGAGACGGAGTGATGGAACATATCCCTATTGGGGCACGGGAGCCGCGGCGGCGCCAACCTCCCGAGCCACCGGCGAGCGCAGCGCCCACACGATCAACGGCACCTGCAGCGGCACGCGGGCCCACACCAGAGCCTTCGCCCACGCAGGGCGCCTCGATGATCGCTGCCACCGGCGGGCCATGTGCACATTGCCGATCCAGATCACCGCGAGCGTGCCGGCGCTGGCCAGCGGCGCCCAGCGCTGCCGCCCCACCAGACCCGCGGCGCAGACCAGCTCCACCGCACCGCTGGCGTAGATCCAACCGCGGGGCTGGCCCAGCGCCTGCGGCACGAGCGGCTCGAAGACCTGCGGCCGCACGAAGTGGACGACGCCGCTCACCGCGAATGCGCCGACCACGATGCGGGTACCGGTCGGCAGTGCCGCGAAGGGCTGCTCATCAGTGGGGGCCGGCACGTGTGCGAGTGTGCCCGATCCCGTACGGGCGTGTCGGATCATCCCCCAGAACCGTGTCCAGCGGCCGGCCGGCACCGGCTGCCTGTCTGCACCCGTTGCATGGGCGGATCGCCCCTGTTGTATGCACCCGGTGGGGGCTGCGGGTGCATACAACCGGCCACGGACCGCCGCAAACACCCCCGCAACGGGTGCATCTGCCCGCCCGCCCCACGGACACCCGGTGCAAACGAACCGCGGAGCTCGGATCGCCCGGCTCCCCGCTGGTCGGTGAGTCACGCGACCCGGTCAGGACTGCCCGGAATAGGCCTCCCGGTAGGCCGCCAGGAGCGTCGGCAGCGTCGGGTAGATGTACTCCCGGCCGATCCGGTCGACCAGCCCGGTCGGCTCCAGATCCTCGATGAGCTCGTGTTTGGCGCGCACCAGCACCAGACGGACGCCCTGATCGTGCAGGTCGCGCCGCAAGGTGTCCAGCGCATCCACCGCCGTGGAGTCGATCTCCACGATCGCCTCGCAGTTGAGCGCCACCCACCGCAACCCGGGCTGCCGCTGCGCCACCAGTTCCAGCGCGCGCTTGCGGAAGGTAGCCGCGTTGGCGAAGAACAGCGGCGAATCGAAGCGGTAGACGAGCAGGCCGGGCTCCTCCTCGGCATCGGGGAAGTCATCGATGTCATGCATGCCGGCGATCCCCGGCACGGTTCCCAGGGCGGACGCATTCGGCCGCGCCACCCGCGAGAGCAGCTCCGCCACCGAAACCGCGACCGCCGCCAGCACCCCGTACAGCACACCCAGGAAGAGCACCCCGGCGAAGGTGAAGACCGCCAGGAGGTACTCGGTCCGACGGAAGCGCCACAGCCGCCGGAGTTCGGCGAAATCGATGAGCTGCAGCGCTGCATACACGACAAGTCCGGCGAGCGCCGCCCTGGGCAGCCCGGACAACAGGGGCCCGGCCACCAGCAGGGCGAGCGCAAGCACCGCTGCCGCGATGAACGAGTACCCCTGCGACGTCGCATGCCCGGCCTTGGCGAGCGCGGTCCGGCTGCCGCTGGAGGAGACCGTCATCCCCTGGAACAGTCCCGCTCCCGCGTTCGCGGCCGCCAGCGCGCGCAATTCGATATCCGGAACGATCTCCGGGTCGTCCCGCTCCCGGAAGGCGCGCGCGGTCAAGGTCGAGTCGGTGAATGCGACCACCGACACCCCCAGGGCGCCGATCAGCAGCAGTTGACCCTCGTCCCAGGTGACCCGTGGAACCTCCGGGGAGGGCAGCCCGGACGGGATCTCGCCCACGAGGTCCACTGCCAGCCCGGCCGCCGAGACAAGAAGCCCCGCCGCTGCGATCGCGAGCAGGGGCCCCGGCACCCGGGGCCACCGCGACGACACCCACACCGCGGCGAAGACGCCGACCCCGATGAGCATGTCCGCTGCGCTGATATCCGAGAAGGACTCGGCGATGGAGCGCAGCTCATCGATGATGGTGTCGCCGGTGACCGGGATGCCGAGCAGGGCATCGAGCTGCCCCATGATCATCAGCACCGCGATCCCAGCCATATAACCGACAAGCACCGGTCGGGACAGCAGGTCGGCGATGAACGACAGCCGCAGGACGCTGGCGAGCAGGCACACCGCTGCCACCGCGAGCGCCAGTGCGGCCGCCAGCACCGGGAGGCGGTCGGGGTCCCCCGCCGCGATGGGTGCGATGACCGCTGCTGTTATCAGTGCGACGCCGGACTCCGGGCCGACCGACATCAACCGGGAGGTGCCCAGGGCGGCATACGCCACGAGTGCGGGCAGGCACGCCCAGAGCCCCGACGAGGGCGGCAGGCCCGCGACCGTCGCGTAGGCCATCACCTGCGGCACCAGGAAAGCCGTCACCGTGAAGCCGCTGACCAGGTTCCCCCGGCTGCCGACGCTCCAGCGGGAGGTCACGGCTGTGCGCACCGGAATCCGACCCACAGTTCGTCAGGCTATCCGGTGGGGCGACCGCCGGCGTGCTGCGAAGTCCACCAGCGGGCTACTCCTCGATGCCCGCCAACCGCCGCGCCATCGCCTTGTCCGCCTCGAAATCCGCCTGCCGCGCGATCTGCACCCGCTGCGCCTGCGGGGAGCCGGCACCGTGCAGCGACTCGGTCAGGTACCCCACCGCGTTCCGGCCCATGGTCAGGTTCTCCACCAGGCGCAGCAGCCGCACCCGGTGCTCGGTGGGCACGTCCGGGCCGCTGGACAGGTACTTCGCCAGCACCGGACCCACGTCGGGGTCCGCCAGATCCGCCTCGCCGGGCAGCGTCGCGACCAGCCCGCCCGCGATGTCCTGCGCCAGCCGCGCCAGCTCGAACGGGAACCGGGTCACGTTGTGCTTGCAGACATTGGCCAGCAGCGCATCGTTCTGGTAGTTGCCCGCGTCGGTCGGTCGCGACTCGTGCGACGAGGCGATGCCGGCGCCGTACACCGTCTCGTTCAGGTGCGCCATCTCCACGAGCTTGTCCTTGATGTGGGACGCGCCCGCCACGCCGTGGTACTCCGCCAGCTGTGCGGCGGCCCCGATCAGGACATCTCCCAAGCCCGTCTTGCAGACGTAGCTGCGCCGGTGGAACGTGGTGAACCGCTCGACCAGCGGTGCGGCGTACTCCACCTCGCCGGCCATGAAGACGAACTCGTCGGGCACGAAGACGTCGTCGATGATGATCATCGCCTCCTGGCCGCCGTACCGGGCGTTGCCGACATCGATCGAGCCGCCCTCCATCGCCCGGGTGTCGCAGGACTGCCGTCCCAGGACATAGGTCAGCCCCGGATGATCGACCGGGATGGCGGCGGCGACCGCGTAGTCGCGGTCGGCCTCGCCGAGGCGCTGCGTCGGCATGACCACGATCCAGTGGCTGTTCAGGCATCCGGTCTGGTGGGCCTTCGCGCCCCGGATGACGATGCCGCCCGGGACGCGGCGCACGACCCGGGTGAACAGGTCGGGGTCGTGCTGCTGGGACGGCGGCTTGCTGCGGTCCCCCTTCGGGTCGGTCATCGCACCGCCGACGACCAGGTTGTGCTCCTGGCAGTGGGTGAGGAACGCCTTGAGCCGCTCGTGGTAGCGGGTCCCGGTATCGCGATCGCATTCGAAGGTGACCGAGTACAGGGCGTTGAACGCGTCCATCCCCACGCACCGCTGGAAGCATGTCCCGGTGTCCTGGCCGAGCCGGCGCTGCATCTTGTTCTGCGCCACGACGTCTTCCGCGGACGTGGCCACGTGCAGGAACCGGTTGACCGGTCGGCCGATCAACGGCGAGTACACCGTCGCGAGGTCGGGGTGCTCGATCGCCAGGTCGTAGGTCCGCGCGACCGCGTTGATGGAGGGTCGGACCACCGGGTGGTCGACGATCTCGGTGATCCGCTGCCCGAGGTAATGCACGCGGAGGTCTCGTCCGCGCAGCGACTCGATGTACTGCGCCCCGGTCTCGATGGGGGCGCGCGACTGATGCCAGACGGTGGTGACGTCGACGGTTTCGGTCATACCCAACGGTAACCCGCTGCTCAATGCAGGCGGACAGCCCAATTCGCCAGGCGGTGCCCGCCTCGCCTCGTCGCTTCGAGCCGCGCACCGATGACGAACAGCACGGTCCCCACCAGGGTCAGCGGGATCCACACCGGCAGGTCGGTGGTCCAGCGCAGCAGGACAGGCGCGACGACCAGGCCGATCGCCAGCAGGCCGGGGACGACCAGCCCCGCCCACTCCTTGCGGACGCCGAGGACGAGGACCGCTGCGCCGCCGATCAGGCCGGCCCACACCCTCGGGCCGACGGTCCCCTCCGCCCAGGCCAGGGCCGCCGTCGGCAGCAGCGCCATGGCCACCGGGGGTCCGACCCACAGCAGGCTGCTGCCGGTTCGGCCGTAGGCGCGCCAGATGAGCGCCGAGATCGCCCCGAGCGCGGCCGCCGTGGGCAGGGTCGCGAGTTCGGGCGCCGGATCGGTCCGTCCGCTGCTCAGCAGCGAGACGACGTTGGTGACGGTCACGACCACGGCGAGCGATCCCAGCACGGCTGCCGTCCACGGCCGGTCCCAGGCCAGATATGCGCCGACCGCCCAGGCGAGGACGACCGCCGCGACGCGCAGCCAGTCGAACCATGCATCGGATGGCAGGGTTCCGGAGGTGAGGGCCTCGACCGTGGACCCGCCCACGACGAGGAGCGCCCCCCACCGGATCGCTGAGCTCCACCACTCGATCGCTGTCGTCGGCCGGCCCACCCACCCCAGGAGGAGGGACACCGCCGCCGCCGTCGGGACGGTGGTCGCCTCGATCTGCGAGTCGGGGAAGCCGGCCAGCCAATCGACATAGAGCAGCCAGGCCAGCACCACCACGCCGGACGACGCCAGGGCCGCCTCGATCCGGGCTTGTCGATCGCACAGGATGCCCAGGCAGCCCAGCACGGCGAGGATCGACACCAGCCGGAGCGCCTCCGCGTCGACGGTAGGGATGCCCGTGCCGAACGCCAGCACCGCGGACGGGAGGACGGCGACCCACAGCCCGGCACGGATCGCCCAGGCTGCGGGGGAGGCGCTGCCCAGGGCTCGGGCGCCCAATGCGGCGGACACCGACGCAGCAGCGGCCGCCGGAAGCCACAGCGCCTCCGGCTCGAGCCCGGTGCGATCCAGCACCCAGGCCCCGTACACCCACAGCGGGGTGAGCGCCGCGAGGGAGCCCGCCAGCCACGCCCACTCCGGCCACCGCCACACCAGTGCGGCCAGCAGCACCAGCAGCGCCTGCACCCACAACAGCCGCAGCCCGGTCTGGGCCGACCACGCCGGGTCCGCCACCAGTCGCAGCCACGAGGGCACCACCGCCACCAGCCCACCCGCGATCAGCGCCGTGGGGCGTCCGACCCACCCGTCGCGCACCCCCGCGGCGAGCACCAGCCCGACCGCCAGCGCCACGGGCAGCGAGAACGCCTCGACCGCCGCATCCGTCAGCGCGGAGGCGCCGGCCCACAGATGCCCAAGCGATGCGACGGCGACCGCTGCCGCTGGCAGCGTCCACCCGGAGCGCGCTGCGCCCGCCCAGGCCGCCACGACGGCGAGGCCGGCGACCTCCAGGAGCACCCGCCAGGCGGCGACGTCGCCCGCCTCCTGGTCCGCCCAAGCCTGCGCGACGCTCGGGGCCAGTGCGCCCAGGGCGAGCAGTTGCCCGACCCGCGGGTCGGCGCCGCGTCCGAGCACCATGCCTCGGCGCATCCCCAGCCACCAGGAGACCAACAGCAGGGCGCCGAACGGCAGCGTCGCCGCTTCCAGCGCGGTGCCGAGGTAGCCCGCCAGCCATGCCCCCCACCAGGTCCAACCGGCGAGGAATACGGCGAAGACCACCCAGGCGCGGCGCCGAACGGCCATCCCCACCACCCAGGCGACGCCGGCGATGCCCAGGCCCCACAACAAGACCAGGAGCCACGCGAGGTCGGTCGGATCGGTCGTCGGGAAGCCGTAGGCCGTGGCGGCGAGAGCGCATGCGCCCGTCAGCCCCGCTGCGGCCGAAGCCGCCAGTCGCCCGGTCCAACTCCCCCGCCAGGACGCCGACCCTGCCCAAGCCGCCAGACCCAGCAGCGCCACCGGCACCGACGCGGCGATCACGACTGCCGAGACCGGGGGCCTGGGCGCGGGCGCCAGCAGCACGATGGGGAGGGCTCCCAGCACAGCGCAAGCGCCCTGCAGCCACGCAACCGGACGGCCGCGGTCGTACCGCCACACGTGGCCCGCGGTTCCCGACATGAGCAGCGCCAGCACGAGCCCGGCCGACACCAGGAACCAGCGGTCGGCGGCTGTGACCGCTTCCTGCGACAGTGCCACGGTCCATGCAAGGGCCCCGAAGAAGGCGGCGGCCGCCGACAGGCCGGTGGCGAGCGCCGAGAGCCACCACGTCGTCCTGGCTGTCTCGGGATCGCGACGTTCCTCGCTCCCGCTGACGAGCAGTGCGGCAGCGCTCATCGGTGCGCCCATCAACGCGATCGCCGCGAACCATTGGGGCGTGGCCCGTTCCAGCTCGCTGACCTCGAGCAGGGTGGCGATCCCGACGCCGGCGGTCACCGCCGCTCCCACGACCCCCGCATGCCACCAGAATCGGATGCCGCTGATGCGGCCGGCGAACAGCAGCGTCAGTGTGCCGGCAGCGCACCCGGCGACCGGGTACCAGGGGCCGTCGAGGCCAGGCAGGATCCCCGGTAGCGCCGATCCCAC
>CAZECO010000038.1:0-21070 GCA_964510455.1 uncultured Actinomycetes bacterium | reverse complement strand
AGAACAGTAGCGCCAGAAACACGAAACGCAACGTTATTTACTGGCAAGCCCTAAGGCCATCACATAGGTACGCCCAGGCTGCACCAGCGGCATCCCTTCGAGCTGGTAGGTGTCATCACCGTCGCGAAATCCAAGTTGGGACACTCGAAGGGTGTTGGGCGAGTCGCCCTTGAGAAGCTCCTTCACGCTGACTTCGAATTCTGTTCGATCATCTCTGCGACCGATCTCTTGCGTGACAGTAGCCACTGCAACAACCGCCGCATCCCCTGCGATCAGCCGCGGGTCGGCGGTGTCGTAGGCGTAGTCCACCTGGATGAAGATCTCCGTGGGGTGATCAGACTCTGCGGTGGCGACCGCAAGCCCAAGACCTAGCGCACCGCCGGCTGCCAGACAGATGATCCTCACCGCGGTCTTCGGTAGTTTCCGAGTGCCCATCCTCATCACGCCCAACGGTTGGCGTAGTCGGACTTGTCGTGCGTGCCGAGGTAATCCTGGCAGCGTTTCCCTTGCGGCATGATTGACTCAGCCCAACTCAGGCTATTGTGGTCGAAATCCAGCGCATGACCAAATTCATGAAGGCCAACCTTGGCCTCGTGGCACGCATCCCAGCCGCTCTGGTCGAGGATCCGCTTGTTGAAGCGGAGGTTGTCCGCTCCCCCCGGATGCCAGATGAACTGCCCAGTGAAATCGTCGCTGCTGGTGACGTCGTAAATCTCTAAGTCATTATAGGTATTCCACGCGTCGGGCTTGATAACCACCCCACCGGGTAAGGCATTCCAGTCGCTGATGGCGTTGCTCACAGCGCCGCTGTACTTGGAAGATGTCGTGTAGCGAATCTCCGCGGGGCTGGTAGACGAATCGACCGAGTTCCCATAGGGAGTGGCATGAGCGTCCGCTGCACCTGCATTGCCGAAGCTGTAGGCAAGCAGGAATCCTAGAAGTGCATAGACCCAGTAGCTCGAAACCCGCTTGGTGGTCGGATGCGTACCGCCGATAGTCACGTGGCCCCCCCGTTCGCCCGTAAGCCCCGAGAATCACTCATGCAGGCTTCATGTGTCAAGGGGGCGGCCGCCCGGCTTTGGGATCCGAGGGTTTGGCCGCGGCTGCGATGAATTCGAGCAGCTCAGCGATCAGCGAGCGCGTGGGCCGTTGCTCGCGCGGCTCGTTTCAGGGTTCCGGCGGCTCACGACGCTGGAGGCCTTGGTCGCGGTCGAACGGGCTGGAGCGTCGGTGCATGGCGTCCCAGTGCTGCATGGCCGCGTCGCTGACGTCTCCGACGCTCATGCGCTCCTCGGTCTCAAACTCTGGTCCGTAATCGCTCTCACGGCGTCGTAGCACTCGCGGACGATGTTGTAGATCACTGACGAGCGCTGCGCTGGGTCGGGCTGGGCGTGAATGAGGCTGCGCAGCTCGTTGCGGAACTCGTCCGGTAGCTCGGTGGGCGGATGCGGAGATGTGGTCATCGGGGAGTTCTCCAGTCTTCGTTGTGCGGTCGTTGGGTTCAGGCGGGGACGTACCGGGTGAGGCTGGCGGTGGCCTGGCGGGGGTCGTCCCGGTGGCGGGCCGCGGCTGCGATCAGCTCGATCAGCTCGTCGACGTGCGCGGGGCCGCGGCGGGCGTGGGCTGGGATCAGGACCTGGGTGCTGCCGGCCAGCAGCTGGCGCAGCTGGGCGCGGCCGGCGATCGCGTGGTCGACGGCAACGATCAGTGTCGGGGTGTGCAGCCCGCCGGCCGCGGCCACCCCGTCGACGAGGTCCTCCAGGGACATACCGGCGGCGCGCGGGCCGCGGCCGCCGACGTACCAGCGCCCGCCGGGCCACGGCTGGCTGACTTTGCCCCAGGTGCGGCGGGTCCAGCCGCGGCTGGCCAGGATCACCAGGTCGGCGGGCTGGGTCAGGGCCTGGCAGGCCTGGTCGGCGGTGCTGACCTGGTGATCGAGCAGGCTGATGCCGGGGTGCTTGGCCTGGACCTGGTCGACGAGGTGACGATCGGCGGGCAGGCCAGCGAACCGCACGATGCCGACCTGGAGGGGCCGGCGGATAGTGGCTGGTCCCCCGAGCTCGCGCCAGGTCTCGGTGCGCCCGCTGGGGACCAGCTGCCTGGGCGCGATGCAGCGGTGCTCATCGACGCGAGCCAGGATCTCCTGCTTGAGCGCGACCGCCGCGAACTTGTTGGGCACCGTGGTGGTCTCGATGATCTCCCCGCTGCGCCGCAGCCGGGCCTTCGCCTTGTCGTGGGTGGCCGCTGAGACCCCGTAGACGTGCGCCCGGGGGTAGTAGACGACTTGGACGACGTGCGGGCTCAGCGTGCCGTTCTCGCGCCAGGTGTGAGCGATCTGGTCGGGCTCGAAGGTGATCAACTGGTGGTTGCGCAGCGCGTCAGCGCGCAGCAGCTCGCTACGCCGCCGTGTAGCCGGGTCGAGGTCGGGCCACAGGTAGTGCCCACGGCCGCGCAGGATCGCCCGCTGATGCAGCCGGCGGATCTGCCCCGAGTTCAAGTGAGGTGCGTCCTTGGCGATCCACCGGCGCACAGTGCGCGGCGAAACCCCGAACACCTCGGCGATCCGGGCCATCGGCAGCCGCCCATCTCGGCTGGGGAACGCGGCCCACAGCCAGCACACGAAGTCGCTGGCGGCTGGGGTCGCCGGCGGGACCTCCTCCCACTCGATCTCCAGCTGGCCGCCGCCGCCGGTGGTACGTCCCCGCCCCTCGGAGCTGGCCGGCCTCGGCTCGTCCGCCTGGATCTCCGCAAGCACGTCGGTCACCCCCTGTCTGCTCACCTGAAAGTGTCGAGCTGCTCCACGTCGAGCAGGGTCACCGACCCGCCGAACGCATCCCCGAACGCGCCCTCCAGCTCCTTGAACGCCGCCTGGTCGTTGCCGGCCAGCGTGGCGTCGAGGATCAGGCCCATCCGCTCCGGGCTGATCGTCACGGTGGTTCCCCGCTTGCGGGTGTCGGAGCTGATCCGCACCCGGCCGAAGAACACCATCTGAGTGCCCTGGTTCCGCAGCCGCGCCTCCCGACGGGTGCTCAGCCGGGCTCGTCGACCAGCCGGCCCAGCCCGCCAGGACGCGTGCTGCTGGGCCAGGCCGGCGGCCACCGCGCTCTTCGCGGGCATCCCCTGCTTGATCCAGAGCTGCACCGTGCGCTGGCTGACCCCGAGCTGCGCGGCCGCGGCCCGGGTGTCCGGGGTGCCGCGGCGGGTGACCCCGAACAGGTCGCGCACCATCGTGGCCGGCGTGGCCGCCGGCTCGCGGGTCTTGCGCACCGCCGCCCACAGCGCCTCGGTGGGCGAGAGGCGAGGCTTGTCAGGCATCGCCTGGGACCTGGCCGGTCAGCGCCTGGACGGCATCGCTGTATTGCCAGCGCCCGATCCGCTTGGGCAGGAACTGCGGACCCCAGCCGGCCAGCTCGGCGCTGCCGATCGGCTTCCACGCACCTACCGCGGCACCCAGCTTGGTCGGGTCCCCAGGCCACGCCGTGGCCGGATCGGGGTCGTCGCTGGCGTAGAAGACGGCGTCACGGTCGACCACCAGCGGACTACGCCCGGAGATCTCCTGCGCCTTGGTGACGGTGTGCAGGATCGCGGTGCGGGTCGCCCCGATCACGTGGTCTCGCCAGTCAGGCCGCCACAGGTGGTAGTCGCCGTGGTGCTCGCGTTCGGCGAGCTTGCCGACGGTGGCCGAGTAGAGCGCCTTGACGGTGGCCAGGGCCGCGGCCGCGCCGGGATCGGCGCCCGCAGCATCACCGAGCTGGGTGCGTGCGGTGGCCAGTGCCCCGCCGGGCCCTTCGAGGTATCGGGCGGTCACAGCCCAGGTGTAGGACTCGGCACCCGGCGGTGGGGTTCGGTCGGGCGTTGAGCGGGCGGACGTCGCTGGCCGGCTCATTCTGGTGACCACGACCACCCCGCGGGCCAACCAACCCGGACCCATGCCGGCAGGAGCGCAGCCCGAGGCGATCGGCGGCACCGCTCGACCGGGCCCTCGGCACTCTCCCGGCGCCGCTGTCATGCCGGATATGGCAGCGCACCTCGGATTCGGTCGCGGCCGCTCCCGATCCGGCGATCGTGGCCCTGCAGGAGCGGTTCGGCGCCGGCGACGAGCAGGCCCTCGCGGAAGCGTATGGCCGGTGGGCGCGACTCGTGCGCACGATCGCCCTGCGGTCCCTGGGCGGCGACGCCGACGCTGCCGATGAGGTCACCCAGGCGGTCTTCGTCTCGGCGTGGCGCTCTCGGCACACCTATCGTCCCGATCAGGGCTCGCTGTCCGGCTGGCTGATCGCGATCACCCGTCGCCGGATCGCTGATCGATACGCGGCCTACGCTCGCGAGCAGCGCGTGGCGCTGCGCGCGGCACAGAACGCCGAGACGGACCCGACCTACTCGCCGGTGGACGCCGCCATCGACCGGGTACTGCTCGCCGATGAGATCGCGCACCTCGATCAGCCGCAGCGGCGCATCATCGAGCTCGCCTTCTTCGAGGACCTGACCCACGTGCAGATCGCCAGCCTCACCGGACTGCCGCTGGGCACCGTGAAGAGTCACTTGCGGCGGACTCTGGCACGGCTTCGGCAACGGTTGGAGGTGGACCATGCTGCACTGTGACGCCGGCAGGCTGGCCCTGGTTGCCCTGGGCGAGCCCCTTGCCGATGACGAGCGAAGCCACCTGAAACAGTGCGCGGCGTGCCAAGCGGAACTGGACCAGTTCACCGCTGTCGTTGCCGCTGGCCGACAGGTGACCCCCGAGGACGCGCCATCGGCGCCACCCGCGGCGGTGTGGTCATCGATCGCGACGCAGCTCGGGCTGGGCGCGGAGGTCACCCCGTCCGCCCAGCCAGCGGCCGAGGCCCAGGCGCGGGTCGTCGACCTGGCTGAGATCCGTCACCCGGACCGCGGCGGCCGGCGGCGCACGATCTGGATCGCCGCCGCGGCGTCCGTCGCCGGCATCGTCCTGGGCGCCCTCGGGGCCTCGGCGCTGAACCAGCGCGATGCTTCGCCGGGGGTGCTGGTCGCGGAATCGGATCTGACGGTCGTCCCCGTCGATGCGGGCGGCATCGAGGACGTCCCCGACGGTGTCGCCGGCACGGCGCGGATAGTCGACACGGACGGGCAGGACTTCGCCGAAGTCGACACCACCGGGTTGCCCGCGATCGACGGCTATTACGAGGTGTGGCTCATCAGGTCCGACCTGTCGGGGATGATCTCGCTCGGCGCGCTCACGTCCGGCGCCAAGGGTCGATTCACCATTCCCGAGGGGACCGACCTGACCCTGTACACGATCGTCGACGTCTCGGTCGAGCCGCTGGACGGGGATCCGGTGCACTCCAGGCAGAGCGTGCTCCGGGGAACCCTTCCCGCCTGAGCACCCCAGCTCCGGGGCTTGAGCCGATCGGGCAGATGCTGGGCTTCGTGCATCCAAGCGTGACGTGACGTCCGAATCAGTGAGTACGACCGCTCCTGGAAGGACACACGATGAAATTCACCCGCATCTTCGCCCTCGGCGCCGCGGTATCGCTGCCGCTGCTCGCGACGGCCGCCCCCGCGACCGCCGCCGATGAGGCCACCGTATCCGTGCTGCACGGCATTCCCGCCGGTTCCGGCGCGGACGTCGTCGACGTCTACGCCGGCAGCACGCTGCTGATCGACAATTTCACGCCGGGCACCCTGACGACCCTGATGGTCCCGGCAGGCACGTACGACCTCGGTGTCTATGCCGACGGCCAGGCGCCCGGCAGCGGTACCGCGGTGCTGGAGGCCAAGGGAACCGCCGTTCCCGCGGGCGCCAACGCGACGGTGACGGCCAACCTCGACGCCGCGGGCGCCCCCGCCCTCAACGTGTTCATCAACGACACCGGCGCCGTGCCCGCAGGCCAGGGCAGGTTGACGGTCCGGCATATCGCAGCGGCACCCGCCGTCGACGTCAGGGCCGACGGCACGGTCGCCTTCAGCGATCTCAGCAACCCGAACGAGGCGAAGGCTGACCTCCCCGCGGGCACCATCTCGGCAGACGTCGTGCTGGCCGGAACGACCACCGTCGCGATCGGTCCCGCCGACGTGGCGGTGAAGGAGGGCGCGAACACGATCGTGTACGCCTGGGGTTCCGCGGAAGGTTCCTCGCTGGCCCTGGCCACGCAGACCGTCGAAGCCCAGATGCATAGCGCTCCGACGAGCGTCCCGGCAGGCGATGGCAGCCTGGCCGAGCAGCAGCCCAGTGGTGCCGGATGGGTGTTCGGCCTGGGCGCCGCTGCCCTGATCTGCGCGGCGCTGGCCGGTCGCAAGATCGCTTCGAACAAGGCCTGACGGAACCTGTCAGGGAGGCCGTGATGAGCCGATTCTTCCTTGGATCGGCCATCGCGGCCTCTTTGCTCCTGGCCGGCTGCTCGGCCGCCGCGGACCAGGGCGGGATCCCATCGGCCGAGCAGAGCCTTACGAGCGGGGCGGCGGCGGCCTCCGCGCCACCGACCATCGGGATCAGCGGCGATAGCCCCGACCCGTCGGCCATCGTCGAACTGCCCCAGCCCGTCACCGCGGCAGCCCCCGTTACCGCCGAGATCCCCGGCATCGGCCAGGTCCCGGTCGTTCCGGTGGGGGTGGCGGATGGAGGCCAGGCCGAAATCCCGGGGGACGTCGGGCGGATCGGGTGGTACCGCTACGGCTCGGCTCCGGGCGACGCCGACGGGTCTGTCGTCATGGTCGGCCATCGCGACAGTCGCGGGGGCAGAGGTGCGCTCTTCGACCTGCCGCTCGTGCCGGTCGGCGCTGTCATCACCGTCACCGACGCCTCCGGTGCCACCTTCCGATACCAGGTGACGGCCAATGCCAGCATCTCCAAGCAGACTGTGCCGCTCGCCGACCTCTTCATCAGGGACGGCGCCCCCAGGCTCGTTCTGATCTCCTGCGGCGGTCCGTACGTCGAGGCGCGCGGCTACCTCGAGAACGTTGTCGTCACGGCAGCCCGGATCTGAGCGTCCGGCGATCCGCATGGTGCCCGGACGGCTGAACCCACCCGTAGTCCACCCCCACTGGGCTGGCGTGCGGCCCAGGGAAGCGAGTGGCCCACGCCTGCTCGAGTCGTGGACCCCGGACGCAGGTGCCCAGCTAGGGCTGGGGCTGCTTCGACAGCCGGCTGGGCCACCAGGTCTTCGGCCCGATCACGATCACCGAGGACGGCACCACCAGCGATCGGACGATCAGGGTGTCGATGAGCACTCCGGCGGCCACCAGGAAGGCGACCTGGAACAGGAAGAGCAGGGGCAGCAGGGCCAGGGCGCTGAACGTCGCGGCGAGCACGACGCCTGCGCTGGTGATCACCCCGCCGGTGACCGCCAGGGCACGCAGCATCCCCGCCCGGTTCCCGTGCCCGATCGTCTCCTCCCGGGCGCGCGTCATCAGGAAGATGTTGTAGTCCACGCCCAGCGCCGCCAGGAACACGAACGCGAACAACGGGACCGAAGGATCCGCGCCGGGCAGGCCGAGGATCGGGTAGAACACGATCGCCGCCAGTCCGATGGTCGCCGCGAACGACACGACCACCGTGGCGATCAGGACCAGGGGTGCCACGACCGCGCGCAGCAGCAGGATCAGGACGAGCAGCGTCACCAGCAGGACCGCGGGGATGATCACCCGCAGATCGCGTTGCGCGGCCTGTTTCGTGTCGAGCTGGATCGCCGTGCTGCCGCCGACCAGCGCCTGCGTGCTCACGGCATCAAGATCCGAGCGCAACTCCTGCACGGTCTGCTCGGCGGCCGACGAGTCCGCCTGGTCTGTCAGCGTGACCCGCAGCAGGACGTTGCCGTCCACCACCAGCGGCTGGGCATCGGGACCGGGCGGGCCGTCCTGCTGTGCGGCGACGGCCGCCACGCCCGGGTTGGCGCTGATCACGCCGGTCAGGTCGGCGGTCAGCTCCGCGGGCCCGACCACAAGCGTCGCGCTGCCCGATCCCGCCGGGAAATGCCGAGCCAGCGCGTCCTGGCCGTCGGTCGACTCGACGGGGACGAGGAAGAGGTCCGACTGGGGGACGCCCTGGGCCTTGAACGCGGGCACGAACGCGCCCAGTGCCAGCAGGACGGCTGACGATGCCACCAGCACCGTCCGGGGCTTGCGGTCCACCATCGCGGCCACCCGGGCCCACAGCCCGGCGACTTGAGGATGGGTGAGGTCCAGCGTCGGGCGGACGGGCCAGAACGCCCTGCGGCCCAGCAGGACCAGGACGGCGGGCAGGAATGTCAGGGCCGCGAGCATGGCGAATGCGATGCCCACGGCGGCCACCGGACCCAGGCCACGGTTGGAGTTCAGCTCGGACAGCAGCAGGGTCAACACCGCGAGGATGACCGTCCCGCCGGAGGCCAGGATCGCCTCGAACGTGCCCCGCAACGTCGCCCGCATCGCATCGACCTTGGCCTCGGTGCGGCGTAGTTCCTCCCGGAAGCGCGCCACGATGAGCAGGGAGTAGTCCGTCGTCGCGCCGATGACGAGGATGAACAGGATCCCCTGACTCTGCCCGTTCAGGGCGATCACGTCGTTCGCCGCGAGCTGGTAGATCACGAAGGAAGCGGCGCCGAGCGCCAGGATCGAGGTCATCAGGACCAGGAACGGCAGGACCGGGCTTCGGTAGACGACCAGCAGGATGAGCAGCACCACGCCCAGTGCGACCAGCAGCAGGATCCCGTCGATCTCGCCGAACGCCTCCGCGAAGTCGGCCAGGACGCCCGCGGGCCCGGTGACGTAGATCTCGGCGCCCAAGGCCCGCGCCGGGCTGTCCTGAAGGATCGCGCGGATCTGTTCGACCTCCGTACCGGGCTCGACGTCGGAGGAGATCGCGAGGTTCGCGATGACCGTCAGGGCCAGCCCGTCCTCGCTCGGGAGAGGCCCGATGATCGGCTGGGTCACACCGGGAACGTCGGCGATCCGCTGCAGGTCGGCGGACACCGCGGTCAGGCCTTCCTGGTCGACGGGAGCATTGAACTCGTAGACGATGATCGCCGGCAGGGTGTCGCTGGTGCTGAACTCCAGGCCGAGCTCGCGCACCTGGGTCGATTCCGCCTCCGCCGGCAGGAACCCCGCGGCGTCGTTCTCCTGCACGTCGGACAGCTGGCCGGCGTACGACCCCAGGGGGCCGACGACGAACAGCCACACCAGCACGATCAGCCCGGGGACGACCCAGCGCCGCCTTGTACCTCCGCCGCCCTGCGCATCACCGCTGTTCACGTTGCCCCACCCTGCCGGTTGCGCCGCGCGATGACCGTCGACAGCACCGTGGCGAATCCGCACCATGCCGGGTAGGGCGCGAGGGTCCAGCCCCACCCCGGCCTGGCCCGCCCGGCGCGCCGGGCCAGGTCGGCGCTGCTGATGGACAGCAGCCCGGCCTCGAGCGCGGCGAGATCCGGCCGCCGCGCTCTCCAGAAGATCACGCTCCAGGCGGTATTCATCGCCAGGTTCGCGGCCAGCGCCCGGCGGTAGGCCGACGCCTCATCGCTTCGACCCCCGTGCTCGAGGCTGGACAAGGAAGCGGCCGAGGAGATGACGATGTCGGCATACAGGAGGGTCCAGACCACGGGGAAGGCCACCGGCGGCGGCTGCCACGCCGGCAGGGCCAGCCCGCGGTACCACTTCCCGTCGGGGTCGGTCGCGAGCGCCCCCAGCGCGGCGCTGGCGGCAGTTCCCGTGGCGACGATGGCGAGGTCGCGCAGGCCGTGGTCGGCCGGCGTGTCCGCCATCGCGATGCGAACAGCGTCGTCGAAGCGGGTCGCGCCGCCCGCTGGATGAGTGACGTAGCGACAGATCGCGTCCTCCCGGCAGACCACGTCATGCACCAGGCTGCCGACCAGGGGCTTGGCGAGGCCGGCGTCGATCGGGGTGACCAGGCCCACCCAGTGGCTGGCCAGCCCCGGCGTGAGCACCGGCACGGTGGCGATCAGGCGCCGGCGCAGGCCGGTCACCCGCGCGAACCGCTGGAGCATGCGGCGATAGGTCAGCACCTCCGGCCCGCCGATGTCGAAGGTTCGGTTGACATCGTCGGGCAGGCTGGCCGCCCCGACCAGGTAGTGCACGACGTCATCGATGGCGATCGGCTGGATGCGGCTGTTCAGCCACTTCGGGGCGACCATCACCGGAAGCCGTCCGGCGAGGTAGCGCAGCATGTCGAACGAGGCCGATCCGCTGCCGATGATCAGCGCCGCCTGCAGGACCGCTGTCGGCACGCCGGAGGCGAGCAGGATTTCCCCGACCTCCACCCGGGAGGCCAGGTGGGGCGACAGCTCGCGGCCGTCGGGATGCAGGCCGCCGAGGTACACGATCCGGCGCACCTGGCTTCTCGCGGCCTGCTCGGCGAACGTCCGGGCCAGCTCGCGGTCCCGCCCTGCGAAGTCGTCGGAGCCCCCCATGGAATGGATCAGGTAGTACGCCACGTCGGCCCCCGCCAGCGCCCGCCGCACCGCGTCGGCGTCGGCGGCGTCGCCCTCCACGACGGTCACGGAGCCTGCCCAAAGCTGGCCCTGGATCGAGGTGCGCTCGCGGGTGAGGACCCGGACCCGCCAGCCCTCCTCGAGCAGGCGGGGGACCAGCTGCCGGCCGACATAGCCGCTTGCCCCGGTGACCAGGGCGACGCGGCCGGCGGTGCCTGGGGACGCAGTGACGTGGGACATCGGGTTCACCTTCCGGGGACGAGGACGTACGGCAGCAGGAGCAGCATCCCGAGCGACCAGATCAGATGGGCGACTATCGGAGCCAGCAGACCCCCGGTCGCCCGCCGCAGCAGGCCCGTCAGCAGGCCCAGCAGGGCCGCGGCGGCGCTCAGCAGCAGGATTCCGCTGGGCAGGACGGCGATCGCGTAGACCACGGCGGTGATGAGCCACGCGGATCGGGCGGGTAGTGCGTCGTAGAGCGCGCCGCGGAAGTACAGCTCCTCGGCCACGCCGTTGAGAGCAGTGAGAAGGACCATGACCGGAAGCGCCGCGTCGCCCCGATGGGCGAGCAGGTCCTGGGCGGGCTCGGCGAGGAAGGGAAGGTCGGCCACCAGCGCGCCGACAGCCAGGCACACCACCAGCGCCAGGCAGCCGGCTAGCACAGCGATCCCCGCCTGCCGGTGCGGCGTGGTCGGCCCGCGAATGGCGAGCGGTCCGCAGGCCCTCGCGCCCAGCGCCCAGATTGCCGCCGTTGCCAGTGCACTGATCACGAAGGTCTCGTCGCCGGGTTCCAGTTGGAGCATCCGCGTGAGCATCGCCACCCCGGCCAGGAGGGTGAGGACGACGATGAACCGGCGCGCCAGGGAACTGGGCCCGCGCAGCGGGGCCGTGGCGCCGCCGCCCCCGACGTGGGGGGTCATGGCCGACTCGAATTCCCGAAGCACGCGATCACGTCCGCCCCGCCGCGCGCTGATAGCGGGCGAGTGTCTCGCGGCGCTCCCGGTCATGGTCGATGATCCGCCGCGGGTATCCGAAGGCGTATCCGGACGGGTGTCGCCACGGTTCGTGCGCCGCGCTCCCGGGCAGGTGGGCCAGCTCGGGGACCCATCGGCGCACGTAGCGCCCGTCGGGGTCGAACCGCAGGCCCTGACGCACCGGGTTGAAGATCCTGAAGTATGGCGCCGCGTCCGTGCCGGTGCCTGCCACCCACTGCCAATTGTGGTTGTTGGAGGCGAGGTCGCCGTCCTGGAGCTGGTCGAGGAAGTGCCGCGCGCCGACCTGCCACGGCACATGCAGGTCCTTGACCAGGAAGCTCGCCGTGACCATCCGCACGCGGTTGTGCATCCAGCTCCGCGCCAGCAGCTGGCGCATCCCCGCGTCGACGAAGGGGTAACCGGTGCGGCCGTCCCGCCAATCCCGGACCTCGGGGCCGGCGTCATCGAGCTCGAGGGCAGCGAGCTCGGGGCGCAGGTCCGACCAGGCCGAATCCGGGTTGTGCCACAGCACGTCGGCGCAGAACTCGCGCCAGGCGAGCTCCGCGATGAACCTGCGGGCGCCCTCGCCGGCTCCCTGCGGATGGACGGCCAGATCGCTCAGCAGGGTGCGCGGATGCACCTCGCCCATGGCCAGGTGGGCGGACATGCGGCTGGTCGCGTCCAGGTCGGGCCGGTCGCGCTCCCGCGCGTACCCGGCCACGTCCCGATCGAGGAACTCCCGCCATCGCGCCCGCCCCGCCGCCTCCCCGGAGCGCTCGGCCTCGGGGGTGTCCGCGCTGGCCAGCGCATCCCCGTGCGGTGCGTGCAGCCAGCGCACGCGTGGGACGGGGTGCGGCGGCGGCGTGCCATGGGCGCGCCAGGCCCGTTCGAACGGGGTGAAGACGCGGTAGTTCGTTCCGCTCACGTTGTGGAGCGTGCCGGGGTTCACGGCGTAGTCCGTTCCGGACAGGATCAGGGGGATGCCGCGCCGGCCGAGCCGTTCGGCCACAGCGGCCTCGCGGTTGCGGCCGTGCGGCGTGATCGCCGCGGTGGCGTGGACCCGGTCGGCCCTGACCTGCGCGGCCACATCCTGGAGCACCTCCTGCGGACGTCCGTCCCGCACGATGAGCGCCCCTTCGGTGGCCCGGCCCAGTGCCGCGAGCGATGCCTCCAGGCGACGCCGCGGAGCCGGGCCCGCGGGGAGCCCGGGGTCACGCACGAACACCGGCAGGACCCGCCCGTCCTCGGCCGCCGCCGCGAGGGCGGGATGATCGGTGACGCGCAGGTCTCGACGAAACCAGACGATGGAAATCACGGCGCCCGGCCGTCCTTGCCGGCGCGCGCGCCGAGCGCCCCCCACAGCCGCACCGGGACGAGGCGGGCGGCCTTCATCGCCACCGCCATCGGCAGCGGGAAGACGATCTCGGTCCGGCGCGCCGCCAGCCCGTCGGCGATCGACCGGGCGGCCTGGTCGGCCTCGATCAGGAACGGCATCGGGAAGTCGTTGCCGGCGGTCATCTCGGTGCGCACGAAGCCTGGACACACGGTGGTCACGCGCACGTTGGCCTGGGCAAGCGAGGCGCGCAGCCCCTCGAGCAGGTTGATCTGGGCGGCCTTGGTCGCGCCGTACGCCTCGGCGCCGGCCAGCCCGCGGTACCCGGCCACGGAGGCGATCCCGACGATGTGTCCGCGCCCGGCCCGCGCCATGGCCGGGACGACGGCCGCGAGCACGTTGTTCAGCCCGAGCAGGTTCACCTCGATGTGCCGGGCGAACACGTCGGCGTCCCAGTGCCGGGCGTCGAACTGCCGCCAGTAGCCGGCGCACCAGACCACGACGTCGAGACCGCCGAGGACGTCCGTCACCTCGTCGGCGGCGCGCCGGACCGCGTCGCGGTCGGTGACGTCGAGGGGGACCGTGGCCATGGTGCCGCCGGCGACGCGGTCGAGGGCGTCGGCCCGGCGGGCGCTGATGGCGACGCTGGCCCCGCGGGCGACCAGCTCGCCGGCCAGTGCGGCGCCGATGCCGCTGGACGCGCCCACCAGCCAGAACCGGCGGCCCCGGATCGGATCGGCGCTCATGCCGCCCGCTCCAGCCGGATCTGCGCGACGTCGAGATAACCGGAGGCGAAGCCAGCCTCGCAGTAGGCCAGGTAGAACTCCCACATGCGGCGGAAGGTCTCATCGAAGCCGTGGCCGGCGATCCGCGGCCACCGGCCCTCGAAGGCGCTCCGCCAGCGGCGCAGCGTCTCGGCGTAGTGGGGGCCGAAGCGATGGACGTGGGCGATCCGCAGGTCGGTGTGCCTCGTGGCGGTCTCGTCGATCGCCCGCAGCGACGGGATCAGCCCGCCCGGGAAGACGTGCTTCTGGATCCAGCCGTATGAGGTGCGGGTCGCCAGGTACCGCTCGTGGCTCATCAGGATCGACTGGATCACGGCGACCCCGCCGGGCGCGAGCCGCTGGTCGAGCACGGCGAAGTAGGTCGGCCAAAACTCCTCGCCGACCGCCTCGATCATCTCGACGCTGACGACCGCGTCGTAGCTCCCGTCCACCTCGCGGTAGTCCTGCAGCCGGATGTCGACCCGGTCGCGCAGCCCCGCGGCGTCGACGCGCGCCTGCGCCAGGCCCGCCTGCTCGACGGACAGGGTGAGCGTCGTGACCAGGGCGCCGCGGCGGGCGGCCTCGAGGGCCAGGGTGCCCCAGCCGGTGCCGATCTCCAGCACCCGCGACCCCTGCCGGACCCCGGCCAGGTCCAGGACCGCGCGGACCTTGCGCAGCTGGGCCTCCTCGAGGCTCTGCTCGGCCCATGCCCTGGAGTCGTCGAAGAGAGCGGAGCTGTAGGTCAGCGTCTCATCGAGGAACTCGGCGAACAGGTCGTTGCTGAGGTCGTAGTGCGCCGAGATATTGCGCCGCGAGCCGGTGGGGGAGTTGCGCTGCCCCGCGGGGATCCCGCGGTCGACGAGGCGCCGGAAGCGCGCCAGCGCCGGCGGGACGACGTCCGTCAGCCGCTCGGCGAAGGGGAGCAGCAGGTCGGCCAGGTCCGTGTCCGGCCCGGTGCGCCACTCCCCGGCCATGTACCCCTCGCCGATGCCGATCTTGGGCTCCCGCGAGAGCCTGTCGAACAGCGCGTCCGGCCTGACGACCTCCAGGACGGGGCGGTCCGGTCGCGGGGGAGCCGCGGCCCGCCCGCCGAGCAGGGAGCCGTCCGGCAATCGCACCTCGACGGGGACCCGCCGGGTCACGGCCTCCAGGACGCGGCGCGCCATCGCGGCGCGCAGGCCGCGGGGCCGTACGTGCGGCAGGGGCCGGTTGATCGGTTCGCAGGTGGTGACGGTCATCGGACTCTCTCCTTGTCGACTGTCGGCGGTCTGGGCTGCACGGCCAGCCGGCGCAGCCACAGCCGGATCCCGTGCCATCGGATCAGCAGGCTCACCCGCTGGGTCATGAACAGGTGCCGGGCGGTGGTGGCCAGCAGCGTGCGCGAGGTCGCGGGGACGGGCGTGCCCGTGGTCGCCGCCGTCATCACGTGCCGGCCGTCCCGGTCGAGCCGGATGCTGACGCCGACCCGGTCGGGCGTCAGGCGCAGCCGTACGTCGTACCGGCCGGACGTGTCGTTGAACGGCGAGACATAGAAGGCCTTGGCAACCGACGCGCGGCCGCCCTCGTCGAGGTCGACCAGGTAGGCGTGCCGCCCGCCGTAGGTGTTGTGCACCTCGAGGACCACCGCCCGCACCAGCCCGTCCGGACCGAGGCACCAGAACACCGACAGCGGGTCGAAGGTGTGGCCCAGGACGCGGGCGTTGGCCAGCATCAGCATCCGGTCGCCGGGCTCCGACCGGACGCCGCGCGCCGCCAGGAACCGTTCGACGTCGCCGCGGATCCCGCCGCCAGAGCGGCCGCCGTCCAGGTGGTCCCGGGCGTCGAAGCGGGCCAGCAGCCGCGCGGGCCAGGCAAGCTCGGGAACCGCATCGAGGTCGACCAGCCACTGGAAGTGTTCGTGGCGGAAGCCGTTGCGCAGCGGCTGGTACCGGGTGTGGCTGACGGTGCCGACGACCAGGGCCGGCAGCGGCGGCGGCACGACGACGGCGCTCACCACGTCGCCCCGAAGGACGCGGCGGCCTCGACCCCCGAGCGGCAGCCGTCCTCGTGGAACCCCCACCCCAGATGCGCCCCGGCGAACGCCAGGCGCTCGCCCCCGGCGGTGCGCAGCCGCTGAGCCGCCGCCACCGCCTCGTGCGTGAAGACGGGGTGCGCGTACGTCATCCGCGCGGTGACGGCGCGGGGGTCCACGTGCCCGACCGGGTTGAGGGTGACGACGTGATCGTCCGCGTCGTCCAGGCCCTGGAGCCGGTTCATCCAGTAGCTGACCACGACGTCCTCGGCCGGCCGGTCGCAGCGCGCCCGGTAGTTCCACGAGGCCCTGGCGGCGCGCCGCCGCGGCAGCACCGACGGGTCGGTGTGCAGCCAGGTCTCGTTCACGGAGTAGGTGATCGCCCCGAGGTCCTCCTTCTCCCGCGGGCTCGCGTCGGCCAGCAGCTCCAGGGCCTGGTCGGCGTGGGTGGCGACGACCACGCGGTCGAACGTCGCCACGCGATCGTCGGCGGTGCGGACATCGACGCCGTCGTCGTGCCGGACGACCGCGGTCACGGCGCTGCCGGTGCGCACGTCGGGCAGCCGGGCGGCGAGGGCGTCGACATAGGTGGCCGAGCCTCCGATCACGGTGCGCCACAGCGGCGAGCCCGACACCTGGAGCATCCCGTGGTGGTCGAGGAACCGGAACAGGTGCCGGGCCGGGTAGCCGGCCGCGTCGCGGTCGCCGGAGGACCACACGCAGGCGACCAGGGGCAGCGCGAAATGCCGGACGAAGTAGTCGGAGAAGCCCTCGGCGGCGAGGAATTCGCCCCAGGTGGGACCCGGGTCGGAGTCGCCGCGCAGCACGGCCCGCGCGGCGCGGTGGAAGCGCTTCACCTGCGCCAGCATCCGCACGAACCGCGGATCGGCCGCTCGCCACGGCTGGGCCAGCATTCCGCCGAGCCCCCGCCCGCCCGCGTACGACAGGCCGCACGCGTCGCAGGTGATGCTCATGCTCATCTCGGTCGGCCGGGTCCGCACGCCCAGCTCCTGGAACAGGCGCAACAGGTGGGGGTAGGTGCGCTCGTTGTGGACGATGAATCCGCTGTCGATCCGCAGGCGGCGCCCATCCGCGGCGGGGACGTCGTGGGTATGGGCGTGCCCGCCCAGGCGAAGGTCCGCCTCGAACACAAAGACGGCGTGGGTGCGGCTCAGGACGTGGGCGGCGGTCAGCCCGGAGACGCCGGCTCCGATCACTGCCGCGGTGGGGCGGGTCATGGAAAGCTCCCTCGGGCTTGTTCAATGTTTGTCTAGACTCTAGGCTTGCAACGCAAGGTATGTCAAAGGTTAGGAAGCCTGATGAAGATCAACCGCACCGTCACCGTCGATCGGCCCCCGGCGGAGGTGTTCGCCTACCTCGGCGACTTCACCACCACCACGCAGTGGGATCCGGGCACCGTTCGCACCACGCGCGAGGCCGGCAGCGGCGGGGTCGGCACCCGGTACCGAAACGTCTCCCGGTTCCTGGGGCGGCAGACCGAGCTGACCTATGTGGTCACCGAGTTCGAGCCGCCCGTCCGGCTGGCGCTGCGCGGCGAGAACAAGACCGTGCAGGCGGACGACCTCATCTCGTTGACGCCCGCGGCCGACGGCGGTACCCGGGTGACGTACCAGGCGCGGTTCACGTTCAAGGGCGTGGCGCGGCTGTTCGCCCCGCTGACCGCCCCGGCGTTCCGGCGGCTCGGGGACAAGGCCGCCGACGGACTTCGGACCGCCCTCGGGGGCACCGGGTCCTAGACTCGACAAACCATGTACACGATCAAGCATGCGGCGGAGGTCACCGGGCTGAGCCCGGCGACGCTGCGCGCCTGGGAGCGGCGGTACGGCGTCGTCGCGCCGCACCGGACGGACTCGGGCTACCGGCTCTACGACGAGGATGCGGTGCGGGCCCTGATGGTCATGGGCGACCTCGTTTCGCACGGCTGGTCCGCGCGGGAGGCGGCCGAGGAGACCCGGCGCCGGGTCGCCGCGACCCTCCCGCCTGCGACCGTGCGCGGCGCCGATCCCGCCGGCCCTGCCCCGGGATCCGACGGCCTCGTCGATGCCGCCGCCCGCCAGGATGCGGGGCGCCTCGCCGCGATCCTCGACGAACGATTCAGCCGGGCCTCGTTCGAATCGGTCGTGGACGGCTGGCTCATGCCGAGCCTGGTCGCGCTGGGGGAGGCGTGGGCCGACGGACGCGTCAGCGTGGCCGGCGAGCACCTGGCGTCGCAGGCGGTGCTGCGGCGGCTGTCCGCCGCCTACGACGCGTCCGCGTCCGAGACGACCGGCGCGCGCATCGTCCTGGGCATGCCGCCTGGAGTCCGCCATGAGTTGGGTGTGCTGGCCTTCGCGGTCGCGGCCCGCCGGGCCGGCCTGAGCACGGCCTACCTGGGGGCCGACCTGCCCGCCGCGGAGTGGGTCGCCGCCGTGTCGGCGCACCGACCTCAGGCCGTGGTCCTCTCGGCGCCGCGGGAGTCCGACCTCCCCGCCCTCGCGTCGGTCGTGGCCGGCCTGCAGGCGGCCGACCCGGGGCTGCTCATCGCGGTCGGCGGCGCGCTGCAGGAGCGGGCGCCGCGGGTCTGCCTTCGGTTGGGTCACGAGATCGGGGCGGCGGCGGCGCTGCTGGCCGCGACCCTCGGGGCGCCCGACGGGAGCGCCGAGGAGGCGATCAGGTCTCGAACGTGACGTCCACCGACGACGCGCCCCGCAACAGCCCGACCTGTTCGGCCGCGTGCCGCAGCAGCGCCTTGTCGCGATCCGGCAGCGGGCCGAACGTGGTGATCGCGATGGTCAGCGTCCGGCCGCTCTTGCGGTGACGCCAGGCACCGGCGACCGCGCCGTCCACGAGGACCGTGCCCGTCTCGCCGATGGTTTTCCAGATGGCCCGGTGGTGGCCGGTTTCGAGGATCGTGTCGCGGTCGCGCAGCTGGGTGTACGGGTCGCGCGGCGGGAGCAGCCGCGCACCCTTCGGCATCGGCGCGGACCGAAGCGCGTCGAGGTCCTCGGTGAGGATCCACCCCGGGCCGCCGAAGTCGACCTGCGTGAGCTCGTCCTCGAGCAGGTTCCACCAGGGGTCGGTGTCACCGACCTGCACCCCCGCCCAGGCGGCGAAGCCCGCGCGCGTCGACGGCCCGTAGCAGCGCAGGTAGCGGCGGAGCAGCTCGGCGCGCGCCAGCTCCGGATCGACGTCCGGTATCGGATGGCCGAGCCACTCGTCCACCAGGACGAACGGTGCCCTGTTCCCCTCGCGGGGGGCGAAGCAGACGACCCGCTGCAGGGTGAGGATGCGGATGCAGAAATGCACGACGCCCTGGCCGAGCGGCTGGTCGGGGGCGTAGGGACCCGTCGCCTGCCAAAGGTCGCGCTGCCGCTTCGGCAGCCCGGGGGCGATCCGCCCGGCGACCTCGGCGCCCAGTTCTCCGATGGCGAGCCGTCGCCCGGACAGCACGTCGCCGATCTCGGCACCGGTCAGCGCCACCGCCTCGCTCAGGCTCAGCCCGAGCTCATCCAACGGCCGCACCACGCCGCCAAGGAAGTGCCGCAGGGCCTCCTCGGTCGGCGGCAGCACGCCGGTGGTGAACACCGGTGCGTCCGCGGTCGGGAAACAGAACGGCGCGCCACGCATGGACCACGTCTGCAGCAGACTCTTCTCCCCGGCCTCGGCGTTGGTCAGCTGCTCCGGGGTGAGGCCGTCGACCCGCGCGTGCAGCGCCAACAGCGCCGAACCGGGCGGACTGTCCTGAATCGCGCACGCGCCGGCGGCGTCGAGCAGCCCATCGGCGCCCAGCCGCTCGGTGAGGTGGTGGGCGCCCAGGCGAAACGCGATGACGTCGCGCTTCGACACCACTTCGGCCACCGGCCCACACTATGGCGGGGCCGGCTCGCCCCCGGATTCGTGTCGCTGGAATCGACCCCTTTCTGGTCGGATTCGGCGACCTGAGTGGGAGGCTGCGCGAGCGAGGGGCCCACCGACTCGGAACACAGAATCCGACCTTCGATAGGTCGGTTTCAGCGACCTGAGTGTCAGCCGGCAGGAGATCACGGCCGCCACGACTCCGGCAAAGCCTCGGGTGCGACGGCTCAGCGCGGCACTCGGTGCTGTGGTCAGCGTTGCGTGGGTGCCGCCGGCCGTGACTTGTCTAGGGTTCGCCGAAACCCGTTAACGCCCGGCCGGCAGTCGAGCTCGGCTGGCGTGCCCGGCGCGAGGGGGCCACCTCGCGTGCGTGCCGGCCGATGGCATCCCGGCCCCGGGCGGCGATCCGACCCGGCCGGGCTACGCCGCCTCGTCCGCTCGCACGGAGATCGGTACCGTCCCGTCGAGGGTGACCAGGTGGACGCCGATCAGCTCCAGCCGATCGGCGAAGGCTCGCTCGAGCATCCGGGCCCATCGCCTGTCGTTCGCCGTCACGTGGGTGCGGCCGCGCCGGGCGATCGCGCACAGGACTGTGGCACCGGGTCTCACGTCCGCCACTCCGTCGGCGATATCGGCAAACGGCCGGTGATCGAAGTTGGGCGATCCGGCGTAGATGTCGTTGATCATCACGGGCTGCACGGGCAGGCGCTGCTCGTCGCAGATCAGGATCAACAGGGATCCGGTCATTCGATCCTGGATGCCCACGAAGATGTCGAGCACGTCCGCGATATGACTCGGGTCGGTCAGGGGGATGGTCGGCCAGTCGGCCGGCAGGTTCTCGAAGTTCATAGCCAGCAGCATCCCCGGCCACGCGGGGAAGGGGTCACGGGCAGACGGCCGTTCGTGGACGAACCGGCGCGCGAGCGGGAGCCTGTGGAAACCGCCGAGTCACCCGTCGAGCAGGCCGCGGATGTCGTCGGCGGTCAGCGGCGCCCCCATCAGCCCGCCGTCGTCGACGACGCGGGCGAACAGCTCCCGCTTGCGCTCCTGGAGCGCCACGACCTTCTCCTCGATGGTCCCCTCCGAGACGAGGCGGTAGACCATCACCGTCTTGTCCTGGCCGATGCGGTGGGTCCGGTCGACCGCCTGGGCCTCGACGGCCGGATTCCACCAGGGGTCCAGGACGAAGACGTAGTCGGCCTCGGTGAGGGTCAGGCCGGAGCCGCCGGCCTTGAGGCTGATGAGGAACACGGGGGCGTCGCCGTCGGTGAACTCGGCGATGCGCTGGGGCCGGTTGCGGGTTCGGCCGTCCAGGTAGACATGGTCGATGCCCTCGGCGACCAGGCGCTCGCGCACGATCCGCAGGAAACGCGTGAACTGGCTGAACACCAGGCACCGGTGCCCCTCGGCGACGACCTCCACGAGTTGCTCCAGGAGCGCGTCGACCTTGCTCGAGCGCACGTTGGCCGGGGCGCCGGGTTCCACGAGGTGCACGTCGAGGCTGAGTTGCCGCAGCTTCGTCAGCGCCGTCAGGATCGCGATGCGGTTGCGGTCCACGTCGTCGAGCAGGCCAAGGATCCGCTGGCGCTCGCGCTGCAGGTGGGTGTCGTAGATCCGCCGGTGTGCCGGGTTGAGCGGCACGGCGACCACCTGCTCGATCTTCGGCGGCAGCTCGCTCGCGACGGCCTCCTTGGTGCGCCGCAGCATCAGCGGCCGGATCCGGCGCCGCAGCG
>CAZECO010000037.1:0-21226 GCA_964510455.1 uncultured Actinomycetes bacterium | reverse complement strand
CCTGGCCGAGGCTCTGCCGGACCCCTCGGCGTCCGCTGACAGGACGGTCAGCCGGCCGGTTCCTCCTGCAGGGGCCACACGAGCCGGACGCGCTGCCCGGTCGCGAACGGCGTCACCGAGCACTGGGGTGCCAGCGCGGAGGTGAGTGCCGCTGACAGCCCGTTGTCGGTGTCCGCGAGCTCGGCCGACGTTCGATCGTTGATCTCGACCTCGAACGCTTCCGGGTCGTCGCGCAGCGCGACCACCACGTCATCACGGATGCCCGCGCGACGATGCCGCAGCACCACGCGCGCGACAGCCTCGCCCACCGCCAGCCGGACCTCGTCGATCAGTTCCTCGGGAACCCTGCCGCGGCGCGCCGCTGAGCCGGCCACCATCCGGACAACGCGGACATGCTCGGTCTCCGGCGGAATCGCGATCGTTGCGGTCGGCACGTCAGGCCCTCGAGGCTTCCTCGACGGTGGGATGCAGCGCCAGCACCGAGTCCAGCCCGGTGACTCGGAACACCTTCAGCACCTTCTCGGTGTTCGCGACGATGCGCAGCGCGCCGTCCTTCTCACGCGTCCATTTCAGCGCCTTGATCAGCAGGCCGAGCCCCGTGGAGTCCATGAAGGTGACGCCGGTCAGATCGACGATGATCGCGACCCTGCCCTGATCCACCAGTTCGCCGAGCGCCTCCTCCAGCGCGGGGGCGGTATAGACATCGAGCTCACCGCTCACCTGCACCACCGCGAATCCCTCGACCTGCGTCGTGGCCAGCGCGAAGTCCACCGCTCCTCCTCGCATCGTCCGCAGGCCGCGGCCCGCTCCCTAGGCACAGCGTGGCATACCCGGCCTGGGGAGGCGGGATATGGCCGGGGGCAACTGGGCGCAGCGGCGGCCGCTTGGCCGTGCCGGCGGTAGGGGGCACCATCGACGGATGGAGCGGGACCCGGCGTCGACCTGGCGCGCTGTCGCGCGGGAACTTGGGCTGGACGAAGCGCTGCCGACCATCGAGCTGCCTGCGCGACCGCCGGCGACCGGAGCCTGGCCCGACTGGCTGCCGGCGCCGATCGCCGAGCAATTCCGCGGCAACGGGATCGCAGCACCGTACCGGCATCAGAGCGATGCCGCGGGCGCGGCCTGGTCCGGTGCCGACGTCGCGCTGGCCACCGGCACGGCGACCGGGAAGTCGCTGGCCTATCTGATGCCGATCCTGGCCTCGATCGGCGAGGACGAGGCGCTTCCTGCCACTGCGCTGTACCTGGCGCCGACCAAGGCGCTCGCCCACGACCAGCTGCGCGCGTTCGCCGCGTACCGGCTGCCCGGTCTGCGGGCGGCGGCGTACGACGGCGACACCCCGCCCGAGGAACGCCGGTGGATCCGTCGGCACGCCAGCGTCGTGGTGTCCAACCCCGACATGCTGCATGCAGGGGTGCTGCCCAACCATTCCGCCTGGCAGTCGTACCTGAAGCGGTTGCGCTTCATCGTGATCGACGAATTCCACGTCTACCGCGGGCTGTTCGGAGCCAACCTGTCTGCCGTGCTGCGGCGGCTGCTGCGGATCGTGGACCACTACGGCGGCTCCCCCGTCGTGATCGGCACCTCGGCGACGGTGGCGGAGCCGGCGCAGACCCTGGCCACCCTGACCGGCAGATCGGCGGCAGCGATCGCCGGGGAGGCGGTGTCCCGCTCAGCCATCCGGCTCGTGCTGGCGCCGCCCGATGACCTCGGGCTCATCCAGCGGACGGCCGACATCCTCGCGGCGCTGATCCGCCGGGACGTCCGCACGCTGGCATTCGTCCGGTCCCGGCGTGCCGCCGAGGCCGTGTCGGCACTTGCGCAGCGCCAGCTGGAACCGGCGGGGCTGGACTCCCGTGTCGCGTCGTACCGCTCCGGATACCTGCCCGAGGAGCGGCGCAGCCTGGAGCACGGGCTGCGGGAGGGCCGCTACCTGGGCATGGCGGCGACGTCGGCGCTGGAGCTGGGGATCGACGTCAGCGGGCTCGACGCGGTTGTCGTGGCCGGCTGGCCGGGCACCCGCGCGGCGCTGCGGCAGCGGCTGGGCCGTGCGGGCAGGACGGACCGGCCGGCGCTGGGGGTGTTCCTCGCCGACGCCGACCCGTTGGACGCGCATGTGGTCCGCCATCCGCAGGAGATCGCCTCAGGGCTCGAGGGCATCACCATCGACGTCGCAAACCCGTACGTGCTGGGGCCCCACCTGTGCGCCGCCGCGGCCGAGCTGCCGCTGTCGGACGCCGACGCCGGGCGGGTGTTCGGGCAGGCCGCCGGTGAACTGCTGCCGGCGCTGTCCGCCCGCGGTCTGCTGCGCCAGCGGCCGTCGGGATGGTTCTGGACCCGGGCGGATCGTGCTGCGGAGCTGGCAGATCTGCGGGGTTCGTCCGGGCGGCCGGTGGCCGTGGTCGAAGCGGGCACCGGTCGGCTCGTCGGCACCGTCGACGCGGCCAGCGCCGACCGCAGCGTCCACACCGAAGCGGTGTACTCGCACCAGGGCGACGACTACCTGGTGTCGGACCTCGACCTCGAGGCGGGGGTCGCCACGGTCGCCCGCACGCGCCAGCCGTACTCGACGCATCCCCAGACGGCCCGCAGCACCCGGCTGCTGAGCGTCCTGCGCGCATCCGATTGGGGATCGGTGGTCGTCCACCTCGGGATCGTCGAGGTCTCCACCCAGGTCACCGGCTTCCTGAAACGCCGGGTCGGCAGCGGCGCCGTCATCGGGCAGGAACCGCTGGCGATGCCGGTGCGGACGCTGCGCACCAAGGCCGTGTGGTGGACCATCCCCGACGGCGTGCTGCGGGAGGCCTCGATCGCCGGGCCGGATGTGGCCGGGTCCGCGCATGCCGCAGAGCATGCGCAGATCGGCATGCTCCCCCTATTCGCCCACTGCGACCGCTGGGACATCGGAGGCCTCGCCGCCGCGAGCCACCCCGACACCGGGGTCTGCACCATCGTCATCCACGACGGCCTGCCCGGCGGCGCGGGTTTCGCCGAGCGCGGGTACGCCGCCGCGCCGCAATGGCTGCGGGCGACCCTGCGCGCCGTGGCCGATTGCGGCTGCCGCGGCGGCTGCCCATCGTGCGTGCAGTCGCCGAAGTGCGGCAACGGCAACGAGCCGCTGGACAAGGCGGGCGCGATCGCCCTGCTTCGCGCGATGCTGGCCGCCGCCCCCGGCGCCGAGGCGTGATCGGCGCGGCCAGACAGCCGTACTCCACGATTCCCGCCTGCTGCTATGGATCGTGCGGACGCAGCCCGGCCCGGGAGGAGGCCTGCGCGGCAGGCAGCGGCCACACCCTCCCGTTGGATCGGACAACAACGACCACCTCAGGCCCGGCCGCCGGGTAGCTGGTCGTGCACGACACGAGCACCACGGCGTTGCGCCCTGCGATGCTCTGCGAGTGCAGACATGGTTCCTCGGCGAGCTCCAGCAGCGCGGCGGCGGCCGCGAGGGCGGTGAGATCGGCGGCGGCGTTCGTGCGCTGGACCAGGACCGCTGCAGCCGCCAGTTGGCCCGCAACCACGATCCCCACCGCCAGCACCCCGCACAGGCACACCGCCGCGAGCGTCGCCGCCCCCCGGTCGCAGGCCAGCGGGGGGCACCGATCCCGAAGGGCTGCGACAGCTGACCGCCCGATGGCGCGCCATGGCGACGGCAGGGTCACCACCCGCCCCGTTCCCGGGGAGCCACCGATGCAGCCTGGTGGTCCACGGACAGCCGCCCGAACCCGGGGATCACGGACGCGTGGCGGCGGACCTGAACCGTCACGCTGGTCGGATCCCAGGTCACCAAGACAGCGGCGTCCGGCAGCCTCCGCCGGACATCCGCAACGACCTCGGCCTCTGCTGCGCCCCGGCCCGCCGCCAGCGCGCCGTCCCGTGCTGCGCCGACCACGGCCACCTCGTCGATCGCTGTCCGCGCGACGCAGAGGCCCGCCAACGAGACGGCCATCAGCAGCGGGATCACCAGTGCGGCCTCCAACACGACCATCCCGCAATCGCGGCGCAGGAAACGGCCGAGGGGCCGGGTTTCCCCGGCCCCCCCGAACGTCGGCCTGATCATCCGAAGATCACCGAGAACGCCTTCTCGATGATCCGCTTCAGCAGTTCGAAGAACCACTCCGAGGTCAGCAGCTTCGCCAGCAGCCCGCCGAGTCCGGCGACCGCCACCGTGCCGACGGCGTATTCGGCGGTGGACAGCCCCTCGTCGCCGGTCCTGACCCTCAACAGCGTCTTGCGCATCGTTCCCCCTGACATCCGGCGAAGCGGCCGGTCCGCTGCACCGGGATTCGGTGCCTCCGTCACCCTGGCGCAGATGCCGCAGCGCATCGGGCGGCACTGCCCCGGGCTGTGGATGCCCCCGGGCGCCGCGGGCGCCGTGGAAAGCTGCGCGCTGGGGAGTCGAGCGGGCTGGTGTGCCGCCGGTCTCCCGCTGCGCGACAGGGGGTGCTCGACGTTCCGCCCGGTTCTCGATGATCGCTGCGCAGACCCGCAGGCCGGGACGCCAGGAATCGACGCGCTCGACGAGCCCTGGCACCGTCGGAATCCCTCCCGCACAAGGAGCATGCGCTGGTCGGACGCCGCCCTGCGCCCAGCGCGATCCTGACGGCCCTGGACGCCTACGGGAGGTCGAGACCTCCCAGGAGCCCGGCGACCAGCGGAGCGACCCCCAGCAGCAGGAAGGCCGGCAGGAAGCACAGCGCCAGCGGCAGCACGCAGCGCACCGCGACAGCGCGAGCCCGGACCGACGCGGCCGCGAACCAGGTGTGCATCGCCTGATCGGCCTGGTCGTGCAGGAGTTCGGCCAGGGGCGCACCCGTGGTGCTCGAGCGGAGGACGGCCGCCCCCATCGCCACCCAGCCGGGCTCCCCAGCGGCTGCGAGCACGCGCGCGAGTTCGTCCGGACCTCCGCCGAGCTCAGCAGTCCGCGCCGCCGCGACCAGCAGCGAATGCGCCGGGTCCGCCAGCGATTCGCCGACCACCCCCAGCGATGCAGCCAGGGAGGCGCCAGATGACAGGCAGGCCGACAGCAGGCCCGCGGCCACGGGCAGCTGCACCGACAGCTCGGCCCTGCGGCGCACGTCCTCGGTGGTGTCCAGCCGCGCAACCACCGCCGGCAGCAGCCACCACATCGCAGCACCGCACAGGACGCCGACGGCCGGGTGGGCCACTGCCGCCAGCGCCGCCGCGGCGATCAGCGCCACGGGTCGGGCCAACCGCTGCGGCTGTTCTGCGCGCACTCGCGGCCGCCCCTGGCGCCGGCCCGCCGCTCTCCGGCCAGTCGGCGCCCGACGGGTACGCAGCAGCACGGCGGCAAGGCCGAACGCCGAGAGCGCGATCAGGATGCCGGTCACCGCAGGGCCCGGCCGGTCGGGGGCAGTGCCTGTTGCAGGATGCGCCGCGCCCACAGGTGACCAGCAGCCATCAGGACCGATCCCGCCGCCAGGCACACCCACCCCGGCGGGGACCCGAGCAGCCATTGCAGCGGATGCGCGCCGAGCAGTTCGCCGAGCAGCAGCCCCAGCAGCGGCAGCAGCCCGAGGATGCGTGCGGTGGCTTTCGGGGCGGCGGTCTCCGTCGCCAGTTCGGCGCGGACACGGCGCTCCGCCCGGGCCAGGGCCGCCACCCGATCCAGGCCCTCGGCCAGGCCCGCGCCGGTGTGCGAGGCGGCCCTCCAGCACGCCGCGACTCCGGCCAGGGCCGCGGAGCCGGTTGCACGGGCATCCGCAGCCAGGGCGTCGGCCACCGGTTCGCCGAGTGCGGCGGCGGTGCGTCCCCGGGGGGCGATGCCGCCGTCCCGCGCGGCCGCCAGCAGCGCGGCGTCGGGCGGGGCACCCGCCCGCAGCTCGGCCGACAGCGACGCGCACAGGGCGTCGACGGCGTCTGCCGGCGCCGGGCCGCGGAGCCTGGCCAGGATCTCCTCGGCCAGCCTGCCCGAGTGCCGGTCGAGGGCGATCCGCACCCTGCCCATCCGGGACGGCCGACGCGGGGAGCGGGGCGGATCCGTGACCAGCCATCCGGCGAGGGCGAGAAGAACACAGGCTGCGGCGGTCAGCACCGGTGCCCGGCCAGCCGTGCCACGAGCGCCGCATCGGGCTCGGCGATCACGGCGCCTGCGGGGGTGAAGCGGATCACCTCGACCGCGGCCGTGAGGCCGTCGGTGCGCCGCCGCAGCTCAGCGATCCCCTTCACCGCCCGGTGCCGGTCTCGACGCTCCACATGCACCAGGGCATCCAGCCCCGCCGCCATCTGGGAATGCGCAGCCGCCCGGTCCAGCCCCGCCGCCAGGGCCAGGGCCTCGATCCGGGGCGGCACCCGGTCGGGCCCGCTGGCGTGGATCGTGCCCGCGCCGCCGTCGTGGCCGGTGTTGAAGGCCGCGAGCATTGCGACGACCTCCGCACCGCGGACCTCGCCGACCACCAGGCGGTCGGGCCTCATCCGCATGGCCTGCCGGACCAGGTCGACCAGCCGCAGCTCGCCCTCCCCCTCGAGGTTCGCCGGCCGGCCCTCCAAGGAGCACACGTGCGGATGGTCCGGCCGCAGCTCCGCGGAATCCTCGAGGACGACCATGCGCTCGTGCTCGGGCACCAGCTGCAGCAGGGCGCGCAGGATCGTCGTCTTCCCGCTGCCGGTCCCGCCCGAGACCAGGAACGAGGCCCGGGCTGCGATGAGCGCCCGCAGCCAGGGCAGCCCGTCGGGCGGCAGCGAGCCGAGCCGGACCAGATCCTCAACCGTGAACCGGTTCTTCGGCGGCAGCCGCAGGCTCACCAGGGTCCCCGGCGAGGCGACCGTGTCCAATGCCGCATGGAACCGGGTGCCGTCCGGCAACCGGGCGTCGCAGAACGGGGCAGCGTCGTCCAACCGGCGTCCGGCTGCGCTGGCCAGCCGTTGGGCGAGCCGTCGGACCTGCGGCTCCTCGGTGAAGGGGCTCGGGACCCGGCGCAGTCCGTCGCCGTCGTCCACCCAAACCGACGACGCCCCGTTGACCAGCACATCGGTGCAGTCGCCGGCCGCGAGCAGGTGCTGCAGCGGCCCGGCCCCCTGCAGCTCTGCGCGCAGCACGGACAGGACGTCCAGGAACTGCCCGGCGCCCACCACCGCGCCGGCCTCCAGCAGTGCGGTGCGCACCGATGGCGCGTCCGGTGGCGCGGAGTTGTCCACCAGCCACTGCCGCACGTCGCCGGCCAACTGCTGCGGGCGCACTGTCATGCCGCTTCGGCGCGCTCGGCGAGTGCGGCAAGAATCTGCCGCGAAAGTCTGCCGTGCACGGATCGCGGGCGGGTCCCCGGGGGCCGGCACTGCTCCTCATCGTCGATCACCCCGGCATCGAACCCCAGCAGCAGCACCTGGCAATCGGGGAACTCCCTCGCCCAGGCGCGCGGGTCGCTCTTGCCTCCCACATCGCGCAGCACCACCACCGGGGGCGGGTCGAACACCTCGCGCAGCAGCGACAGCCGGGGCGCCGCCGCCATCACGCCCCGCCAGCTCGCCGGCACGACGAGGATCGACCGGGTACGGCGCGGCAGTTCCTCGTGCAGCATGGTGTGCAGCCCGACATCCAGCACGGCGAGGTCATGGTCGCGCTGGGCGGCGTCGAGCACGGAGCCCACGGCGCCGCGCCACAGCGGCACCTCGCTGCCGCCGCCCCACCCCAGACACCGGACGCCCTCCAGCACCGGCAGCCTTCCCAGCGCGTCTGCGGCCAAGTACCCGCGGATGGAGGCGAACGCAGACCAATGGTCCGCCGCCGCAGGGTCCCCGAGCAGCAGGCCGACTCCCGCCGGCCCGGGATGGGCATCGATCAGCAGGGGGGACAGTCCGCTGCGCGCGGCCGTCACCGCGACCGCCGCGGTCAGGGTCGAAGCGCCCACCCCGCCGGCCGCGCTGAATACGGCGCTGACGACGCTGGCGCGCTGCACCCGGCCCGCCGCCCTTGCGTGCAGCCACTGCACGAGCCAGGCGCTGCCGGAGGGAAGGCTCACCGCACCGGTTGCGCCGAGTTCGCTGGCCACCCCCCACAGTGCGGGGAGTTGACCGTCCGGTCCCACCACCAGGGCCTCGCTGGGCCGCGGAAGCCCGCCGCGGGCCAGCGCTGGCGCGGTATCCACCCCGACCAGCACCGCGCGGGCACGGCTGATCGCCTCACCGGCGGGCTCCCTGCACACGTGTGTCGCGAACCCGGCCGCCGCAGCCGCGTCGGTTACATGATCGATGAGCCCGGCGTCGCCGGACACCAGCGTCACCTGCGCTTCCACGTCGGTCATCGCCACCCCTTCCCGTTCGGGCCATCCTGGCCAGGCGGTCCGACGGTGCCCCGCGCTCCGGCGCGCAGCTGTGGATGGCCGGGAGGCGGCTGCCGGGCTGTGGACAGGCGGCCAACCCGCTCGAACATGTCGGCCCGCCGCAATAGGCTGCTGATGTGGACGAGCAACCAGAACTGCAGGAGGCAACCGTCGAGCAGGCGGCCGACACGCACGATCCGGCTGCGATCGAGCCGCCTACCGCGAGATCCGCCGCGTTCTTCGACCTCGACAAGACGATCCTGGCCAAGTCCAGTTCGCTCGCCTTCGCCAAGCCGTTCTACGAAGGCGGCCTGATCGGCCGCGCCGACGTCTTCCGCAGCGCCTATGCGCAGTTCGTCTACCTGGTCTCCGGCGCCACGCATGACCAGATGGACCGGATGCGGGCCTACCTCTCGGCGCTTTCCAGCGGTTGGGAGGTTGACAAGGTGAAGCGGATCGTCAACGAGACGATCGATGCGATCGTGGATCCGATCGTCTATGAGGAGGCCGTCGACCTGATCAAGGCGCACCAGGAGCTGGGGCGGGAAGTCATCGTCATCTCGTCATCCGGCAACGAGGTCGTCGAACCCATCGGAGCGCGCCTGGGGGTCGATCTCGCCATCGGAACCCAGATGGCCGTCGAGGACGGCCGCTACACCGGCGAGATCCTGTTCTACGCCTACGGCGAGGGCAAGGCAGAGGCGATGCAGCGGCTCGCCGAGGAGCGCGGCTACGACCTTGCCCAGTCGTACGCCTACACCGACTCCCTGACCGACCTCCCGATGCTGGAGGTGGTGGGCCACCCCGTGGCGACCAACCCGGAGAAGGAGCTGCGCAGGATCGCCGAGGAGCGGGACTGGCCCATCATCGAGTTCCGCAAGCCGGTCGCGATGCAGTCCGCGCTCGAAACACCCGGGGGGCGCAAGGCGGCTGCTGCAACCGTCGGCGGCGCGGCCGCACTGGGCCTGGCCTGGTACGCCGGTCGGCGGTCCGCCCGTCCCTGATCGCGCAGCGCCCGGGCGTCAGTTCCGCTCCCGCTCCTCCGCCGCCGCGTCCGCCGCGGACGCCGCCACCAGCGCTTCGGCCACCACCCCGTCCCCGTCCCCGTCGGCCACCACCCCGTCCGCGTCCCCGTCCGCCTCCGCCGCGTCCGCCTCCGCCGCCTCCGCCTCCGCCGCCTCCACGTCCCCGTCCGCCTCCGCCGCGTCCCCGTCCGCCGCCGACAGCGCTCGTGGGCCGGTGCCCGGCGCCTGGTCCATGATCATCATCTGCTGCGGCACCGGCACCGCGATGCCGGCCTCGTCCAGCGCGACCTTGATCCGCTCCCGCAACTCCCGCGAAGCGGCCCACTGCTCGCCCGGCGTGGTCGTGATCAGGATCCGGATGATCACCGAGTCGGGATTGACCGCCTCCACGCCCTGGAGGTCGGGCTTCTCCATCACCGTGTCGCGCGTCTCCGGGTTGGTCGCGAACTCGTCCACCACGCGGGCCAGGATCTCCTTGACGAGATCCAGATCCGAGCCGTACCCGACTGCGGTATCGAGCACGATGCGCGAGTAGTCCTGGCTCATGTTGCCCACCCTCACGATCTGCCCGTTGCGCACGAACCAGAGCGTCCCGTCGAGCGACCGCAGCTTCGTGACCCGCAGCTGCACCTCTTCGATCGTTCCGGAGGCGTCTCCCACATCCACCACATCGCCTACGCCGTACTGGTCCTCCATCAGGATGAAGATGCCGGCCATGAAGTCCTGCACCAGCGACTGCGCGCCGAAGGCGAGAGCAGCGGCCACGATGCTGGCCGATGCGAGCAGCGGCGTCATGTTGATCCCGAGCTCGCCGAGGATGAGCACGGCCATGATGGTCAGCACGACCACGGTGATGATGTTGTTGAACAGCGACCCGAGGGTCGTGACGCGCTGCGCCTTGCGGGCCGCTGCGATCGCCGCGGTCGTGGAGTCCTGGCCCTCCTTGGTGTGGTGGTCGGCGATCCTGCCCACCAGGCGCCTGACGGATCGGACCAGCAGCCCGCGGATGAACAGGCAGACGAAGACGATCAAGAAGATGCTGAGGGCTGTGCTGACGGCGCCGCTGAACCAGGTGGCGTTGCGTACCGTGACGAGGAACTCCTCGATCGTCTGTATCAAGTCGTCGGAACTCTCGGGGGGCGCGGAGGCGATGATGGCGAGCACGGCCCTATTCCAGCACCCGCACGCCTCTCCGCGGTAGCGCGACGGTCCGGCTACTGCAGCTCGGACGCGATCTGGTGCGCCTGCTGCGCCCCCAGCCGCACGGCGCCGGCGAACCAGATCAGCCACGCTGACATGCCCTCCGGGGTCCCGGACGCGTAGTTGCGCAGCGCTGCGACGTACTTGTTCCGCCCCAGGGCGAACAAGCCGGCCTCCGGGATGGTCAACAGGTCGGGGTCCAGTCCGCGCTGGGCCATCGACAGCCGGATCGTCGCCCTCGCCACCGGGCCGGAGGCATGGCGGAACGGCCGCAGGAGGGCCAGCTCGCCGTGGACGACGCCCGCGCCGACCACGGCGGGCGCGTCGGTGGGCGCCGCGATCAGCTGCGCCAGCGCCGTGAGCCGCTCGCTGGCCTGCATCGCCAGCGGCAGCCCCCCCAGGCGCAACGGATCCTCGACATCGGAGTCCGGCCGCGGACGGCCCACCTCCAGCTCCGGCACCAGACCGGCGACCAGGATGGTGTTCATCCTCGCCCAGGCCTGCAGCGGCGAACGGCCGAAGATGTCCACCAACCTGGGCAGCTCCGTGGTGAGGGCCACCGTTCGGGCGGTCCGCTCACCCATCGGCGAGACCTCGATGGCGCCGGCCGCAACGGCGTCGAACGGCACTTCCGCGCCGTCGATAGCGGCGCTCGCCCATGCTCCGCGCAGCGCCGACTGCCGTGCCAGCGCCGTCGCAACCTTGCGGGTGTGCCGATCCCACAGCAGCGCATCGACTGCTCCTCTGGCCTCCTGCGCGGCGCCGGCGACCCCGGGCAGCCCGGCAAGTTGGGTCAGGACGTCGGACGGCATTCCTCGAAGGTACTCGGCGGGTTGTCGGGCGCGCCCGGCGATCTACTACTGTCAGCCTCACGATTGCCGACCGGAGGGCCGACCCATGAGCAACGAGACCCTGGCAAACCTGCTCGCCGAGGATCGGGTGTTCCCGCCGCCGCCGGAGTTCGCGGCTGCGGCGAACGTCCGAGCCGAGTCGTACGAGGAGGCGGACGCCGACCGGCTGGGCTTCTGGGAGGCAGCAGCGCTGCGGCTCTCCTGGCAGCAGCCCTGGTCGCAGGTGCTGGACTGGTCGCAGGCGCCGTTCGCCCGGTGGTTCGTCGGGGGCAGGCTGAATGTGGCCTACAACTGTGTGGACCGCCACGTGGAGGCCGGGAACGGCGCACGCGCCGCGATCATCTTCGAGGCCGAGGACGGCAGCAGCGAGGCGATCACCTACGCCGACCTGCAGGTGCGGGTCAGCCGGGCGGCGAACGCCCTGGAATCCCTCGGCGTTCGCGCAGGGGACCGGGTCGCGGTGTACCTGCCGATGATTCCCGAGGCAGTGGTGGCGATGCTCGCCTGCGCGCGGATCGGGGCGGTGCACTCGGTGGTGTTCGCCGGCTTCTCCGCCGAGGCGCTGCGGTCCCGGATCGACGATGCCCAGGCCAAAGTCGTGATCACTGCCGACGGGCAGCACCGGCGCGGGTCGCAGCACGCGTTGAAGCCGGCGGTGGATGCGGCGGCCGATGCCTGCCCGAGCGTGGAGCACGTGCTCGTGGTGCGCAGGACCGGCGGCGCCGTCGACTGGTACGACCGCGACGTGTGGTGGCATGAGGCGGTGGCGGCCCAGCCGGCGACTCACCAGGCACAGGCGTTCGACTCCGAGCACCCCCTGTTCATCCTGTACACCTCGGGCACCACCGGTAAGCCGAAGGGCATTCTGCACACCTCCGGCGGGTTCCTCACCCAGACGTCGTGGACCCACCATGCCGTGCTCGACGTGAAGCCGGAGACCGACGTGTACTGGTGCACCGCCGACGTCGGCTGGGTGACCGGGCACTCCTACATCGTCTACGGGCCGCTGGCCAACGGTGCCACCCAGGTGATCTACGAGGGGACCCCGGACACCCCGCACAAGGGCCGGTGGTGGGAGATCATCGCCAAGCACCGGGTGACCATCCTGTACACCGCCCCGACCGCGATCCGCACGTTCATGAAGTGGGGCGACCAGCTGCCCGCCGCGCACGACCTGTCCAGCCTGCGCCTGCTCGGATCCGTCGGCGAGCCGATCAACCCCGAGGCGTGGATGTGGTACCGCGAGGCGATCGGGGGCGGCCGCTGCCCGATCGTGGACACCTGGTGGCAGACCGAGACCGGGGCCATCATGATCAGTCCGCTGCCGGGCGTCACCGCGACCAAGCCCGGCAGCGCGATGCGTCCGCTGCCCGGGATCGCCGCCTCCGTCATCAGGGAGAGCGGCGAGCCCGTGGACCCGGGCAGCGGCGGCTACCTCGCCCTGACCGAACCCTGGCCGGCGATGCTGCGGGGCATCTGGGGCGACCCGGACCGCTACCAGCGGACCTACTGGTCCCGCTTCCCGGGCCGCTACTTCGCAGGCGACGGCGCCAAGCTCGACGCCGACGGCGCCATCTGGCTGCTCGGCCGCGTCGACGATGTCATGAACGTCTCCGGCCACCGGATCTCCACGACAGAGGTCGAGTCCGCCCTGGTGTCCCACCCCGCGGTCGCCGAGGCAGCGGTCGTGGGTGCCGCGGACGCCACCACCGGGCAGGGCATCGTGGCCTTCGTCATCCTGCGCGGCGACCAGGCCACCGACCCCGCACGGCTGCCGGAGCTGCTGCGCGCACATGTGGCGCAGGAGATCGGGCCGATCGCCAAGCCGCGCCAGATCCTGATGGTGACCGAGCTCCCCAAGACCCGCAGCGGAAAGATCATGCGCCGCCTGCTGCGCGACATCGCCGAGAAGCGCGCCATCGGCGACACCACGACGCTGGCCGACACCGAGGTAATGGCGCAGATCCAGCAACGCCTCACCGGGAGCCCTGCCGAGGACTGATCGGGCGCGCGCCTGGCCCGGCTCCGGCACACCGATCCTCTCGTCGGCCGCGCAACCCGGAACCCACGATGCCCTGTGACGCTTCGCTGATTGCGAAGCACCGGACCTCAGGTCGTTGCAGCGAGCCCTGCAGGTGGTCGGCGGGGCCGCGATCCTCGGCGGGATCGCCGCTCCGTCCACCGGCAGCCCCGCGATGATCGCGGCGGAACCGCCGTACGCCCGGCGAACCCCCACGGGAATCCGAAGCCTCCCCGAACGCTCCCGTGCGGGCCAAACGCTCCCGCCGCGGCGGTGAATCGGGCGGGCCGAAGACTGCCACCCCCACGGGAGAGTTCAGCCTCGACGGGAGCGTCTGGCCCGGTCCGAGGTCGTGCACCCGCCGGTGCGATCACGCGGCGGCAGCCCTCCCGATCGCCCGCGGGACGGCGGCCAGCCCGGGACAGCCAACCGTCCGCCAGGAGGACCGGGGACCGGGAACCGCCCCCGAAGACCGCCGGTCGCCGCAGCGCGGACGCCGCATCCCCACGGACCACCCCAGAAGAGTCGTGCGGACCCCCTGGGACCCCGCGTAGGCTCGGGGACGCCGGGCACACGACCGGCGCCGGGCACGGCCGCGACCGGGCCGGGCGGGCACGATGCACGACGAATGCACGGGGGAGGCACGGCGGAGGGAGTCGAGGTGGGTGAGCCGGGCGGCGGCGCTCCGACACCCGACGAGCCGCGGACCGAGGTCTTCACCCGTCCCAACCTGTACCAGCGCGACTGGCTGCTGCGCGCGCTGCGCGACGAGACCGTCGGCGGGGTCCTGCTGCTGATCGCCGCGGTGTCCGCGTTGATCATGGCGAACAGCCAGGCCGGCGACCTGTACGCCCAGATGTCGGCCACCACGATCGGACCGGTCATCACCATCGGGCCGATCCACCTCGACCTGAACCTGAGCGTGGCGACCTGGGCATCCGACGGCCTGCTGGCGATCTTCTTCTTCGTCGCCGGGGTGGAACTGCGCCACGAACTGCAGCTCGGGACGCTGGCCAACCCGGCCACGGCCGCGGTACCGATAGCGGCGGCGATCGGCGGCATGGCCGTGCCCGCGCTGATCTACGCCACCACGAACGCCATCGCGCCCGAGGGCAAGCCCGTCGGCTGGGGGATCCCCATGGCGACCGATATCGCGTTCGCCCTCGCGGTGCTCGCGGTCGTCGGACGCAACCTGCCGATCGCCCTGCGCGCCTTCCTGCTGTCCCTGGCCGTGGTCGATGACCTCGGAGCCATCATCGTCATCGCGGTGTTCTACTCCCATGGCTTCGATGCCGCCTCCTTCGCCATCAGCGTGGCCCTGCTGGCCCTCTACGGGCTGCTGCAGCGCCGACGCTTCCGCGGTTGGCCCATCTACCTGGCACTGGCAACCACGGCGTGGGCCTTCATGCACGAGAGCGGCGTGCATGCCACCATCGCCGGCGTGGCGGCCGGCATGCTCACCAGGGTCAAGCCGGACCCCGGAGAGAAGGAGTCCCCTGGTTCCCGCGCCGAACATCTGATCCGCCCCATCAGCGCCGGCCTTGCCGTGCCGCTGTTCGCCTTCTTCGCGGCGGGCGTCAACCTCAGGGGCATCCCCCTGGAGGAGATCCTCGCCAGCCCCGTCGCGATCGGGGTGATGCTCGGCCTGGTTGTCGGCAAGCCCATCGGCGTTGTGGGGACAGCCTTCTTGATGGCCCGATTCACCCGGGCGGAGCTCTCGCGCGACATCGCCTGGGCGGACGTGGCCGCAATCGGCCTGCTCAGCGGTATCGGCTTCACCGTCTCGCTGCTCGTCGCGGAACTCGCGTTCGGCGGCGAAGTCGTCGCGCTGTCGATCGCGAAGCTGGCGGTCCTTGCGGCCTCGGTGGTTTCGGCGCTGCTGGCGACCGTGGCGATCCTGGGGCGCAATCGCCATTACCGCCGCACCTTCGAACTCGAAGAAGAGGCCTACACCGCCGAGTTCCAGGCGATCACCGACACCCAGGCCCAGCGCGGCCTAGGTTGAGAACGGCCACATTCGCCACCGCAGCGCCGCCAATCAGCACACCACCGACTAGCCTGTCGTTCGACGGATCAGGGCGATGGGCAATGGAGGCAGATCATGAGCCAGGAATCTACATCCATCCGGCAACTCGTCTCAGATGTCGCAAAGGATGCCAAGCACCTGTTGGACGTCCAGGGCGAGCTTGCCAAGGTCGAGATGAAGGACGCCCGAGATCAGGCTTCCACCACCGGCGGCCTGTTCGCCGTGGCGGCCGGTGCGGGCGCCATGGGCGGGATCTTCCTGTTGGTGACGATCGCGTGGGTGCTGGTGGAACTCGGGCTGCCAGTGTGGGCCGGGTTCGGAATCGTCACGCTCACGCTGTTCATCGTCGCGGGCGCTACAGGGCTCGTCGGGAAGAAGAAGGCGGGCGCCCTCAAGCCGATGGTGGTCACCAAGCGCGAGATCGAGCGCACCAAGAAGGTGCTGGCGGGCGCCACGCAGAGCACCGACGTCGCGGTCCGGCCGGACACGCTGCCGAAACAGCGGGCCTGAGGGAGATCGTGTCCGATCTGCCAGCGCATCCGACACCCGAAGAGGCGGTGCGGGCCCCCGGTCCGTGGGAGCACCGGAATGTCGCGGCGAACGGTGCCCGATTCCACATCGCGGAGATGGGCGACGGCCCGGCGGTCCTCCTCGTCCACGGCTTTCCGACGTACTGGTACACCTGGCGCTACCTGCTGCCCGTCCTGGCCCAGGCCGGCTACCGCGCGATCGCCATGGACCTGCGGGGCTACGGGGGGACCGACCATACCCCGCGCGGCTATGACCCGTTCAGCCTGGCAGGGGACCTGCGTGGGCTCGTCCGGTCGCTGGGCAGCGCCGATGCGGTCGTCATCGGACACGGCTGGGGCGCGTTCCTGGGCTGGACGGCTGCGGCGATGCATCCCGACCTGGTCAAGGGCCTCGTAGCAGTGGCCATGCCGCACCCGGTGCAGCTGCGGCATGCGATCCTCAACGACCCCGAACAGCGACGGCTGTCCCGCTACGCCATGGGATTCCAGGTACCGCGCCAGCCGGAGCGGCGGCTGGTGCGGGACGACGCCGCTGTGATCGGCCAGTACCTCCACCAGTGGTCCGGCCCCGGGGCATGGCCCGACCAGGACGCCGAGCTGCACTACCGACGGGCCTTCCAGTACCGCGCCACTGCCCACTGCGCCCTGGAGTACCACCGCTGGGCCCTGCGGTCGATCCCCCGCCCGGACGGTGTGCGGTACGCCCACCGGATGGAACAGCCGGTCATCGCCCCGGTGCTCCAGATCCACGGGCTGTCCGACGGCGCCGTCCTGCCGCGCAGCATCGACGGATCCGAAGCGTTCGTCACCGGTGATTACCAGCGCCGCGACCTTCCCGATGTCGGGCATTTCCCGCACGAGGAGGATCCGCAGGGCTTCGCGGATATCGTGCTGCCCTGGCTGGCGGCGGTCTCCCCCGGCGCGTCAGCCGGTGCGCAGTCCGCAGGCCGCCGGTAGGGCCGGTCGCAGTACTACTCAGGGACGCACAATCCCGTCCCGACGCCGTCGGCCGACACACCTGCCGCCAGGGTTTCGCGCACCTCCGATGCGCTGAGGGCGTACCCGGTGTGCTCACCGGCCGCGAATGCGGAGGCGAAGATCAGCCCGACGATCTCGCCGGCCGGCGACAGCAGCGGCCCGCCCGAGTCGCCCGCCATCACGTCGCCCTCGATCACGACCACGTCCCGCCGCGCCTGACCCTGCCCGTAGATGTCCGACCCCGTCGCCCGCACGACGCCGCGCACCGCGGCTGCCTGAACCTGCAGCTCCCCCGCGTTCGGGAAGCCGGATACCGCCACCAGGTCGCTGGTCTGCGGATCCTGCGACACCGGCACCGCGGGTCGGTTCAGCCCCCGCACCTTCAGCAGCGCCACATCCCGGATCGGGTCGAAGAGCACCGGCACAGCCGGCACGCCGATGCGCCGGTCGGCGGAGAACACCAGCGGGTGCGCGATGCCCGCCACGACATGGGCGTTCGTCAGCACGAGGTCCTTCCCCACGACAACCCCGGAACCCGCCAAAGTCGGGCCGCACTCCGCACGGCCGAGGATGCGGACGACGGACTGCTCGGCGACGCGGCGGGCTTCCCCGGTCACGGCGCCCTTCGGCGGCGCCTCGACAGCCGGCACCGGGAGCAGCCCGAGGCCGGTGAACACGCGCGGCTGAGTCTGCAGGCCGACGGTCTCCAACTGGCTGAACAACGGTCCGGCATCCACCGGGATCGTCCGGTCCAGACCGATCAGCACCGTGCTGCCGCGCATCAGCGAAGCCAGCTGGGTGGAGGGGGCCAGCGCGAGGGCCGTGGCCAGCATCCACACGATCACCAGGCCGAAGCCCAGCGTGAGGATCGACCCGCCGATGGTGTTCACCCGCCGCAGCGGCGTGGCCATCACCGCGTCGTGCATCCGCTGTGTGGGGCGGATGACGATCAGCTGGGCCAGGAAGATGCCGACCACCGTGCTCGCCAGGATGGCGATGGCCTGTTCCGGGGTCGCCTTCTGGGACAGGTCCAGCACGCTGCGGCCGAGCAGGAACCCGAACGTACCCCCGACCACCACGGACAGCAGGGTGATCAGCCCGCAGACGAGCCCCACGCGCCAACCCAGCAAGACCGCGAGCGCCGCGAACAGCAGCAGCGCCAGGTCCAGCAGGTTCAAGTGCTCCACCCGACCTCACGTATCGGCGCCGGCTCCCAGTCGAGCTCCAGTCCTGCTGCGGCGAACATGCGTGATAGTAGCCCGCCGGTGAACCCCCACACCAGCATTCCCCGGACCGTGAATCCGGGGCCGATATACCCGGACGGGTGGCGCACCTTCACACGGTTCGCGGGATCCAGGAGTTCCGCCCATGGCACCCGGTGCACAGCCGAGACCTCCCTGGTATCGCGCACGTCGACATCGGATGGATCGCGCCACCAGGCCAGCACGGGCGTCACCACGAATCCGGATGGCGGCAGCCACAGTGCCGGCAGGGCACCGAAGACCCTCACGCCGAGCGGGTCCAGCCCGGTCTCCTCCTGCGCCTCCCGAAGGGCGGCACCTACCGGCCCGTCGTCGTCGGGGTCCATGGCCCCGCCCGGGAAGGCTGGTTGCCCGGCATGCGTGCGCATGTCCTTGGCCCGCTCGATGATCAGGACATCGGGCCCCGCCGCGCCGGAGCCGAAGAGCATCAGCACCGACCCCCGGCGACCGCCGGACGGGGGAGGCAGGAAGAGGGACAGGTCATCGGCTCGCACCATGCGTGCCGCCCGAACGATCGGCGCCAACCACTGCGGCGTGGTCTGCAGGGCGTCCGTGGCGACCCAGCCGTCCCGGTCCCGGTCGCTGAGCGCGAGCTCGCTGCTCACGGGACCCCCAGATGCTCCGCAGCCAGCGCCTGCCATTGCTCGACCGTGTCGATCGCGCCGGGGTGGCGGGCGACGATCGCCCCTCCCGCATCGACGAAGTAGGTTACGGGCAGCCCGATCCAGGACAGGCCCGCGCGGGTGGTCGCGTCGGGATCGATGACGGAGCCGAACGGGATTCCGAGCTCCGACCACAGCGCCGCCGCGGCAGCCGGATCGTCGGCGACATCCAGACCCAGCACCGCGACCTCCGCTCCGTTCAACTGTGAGAACGACGCTAACGCAGGCAACTCCGTCCTGCAGGGCTGGCACCAGGAAGCCCACGCGTTGAGGATCAGCGGCCGGCCGCGCAATCCGGAGAGCAGCACGGGCTCCCCCGGGCCCAGGCATGCCAGCGTCACCGCGGGAAGCCCTCCCTCGACGGCGGGCAGGTCCGAGCTCGCTGGGCAGGCCGGCAGCACGGCCCGCAGGTCGGGCGGGACGTCGGCGGTGGGCCGGGGCCTCGGCGCGTCGGTGGATGTGGCCGGTCCACCCGCACTGCCGGTGACATCGGTGGGCTGCGAGCAGCCGGCTACGAGGAGGGCCGCCGCCAGGGCCGCCGCTGGCACGACCGGCAGTTTCGATCTCACGCTGCGGCCTCGCCCTTGACCAGCCGGGCTGCCACCACGGGATCCGTCGGCCCCTCTCCGTAGCTGGGGCACCACTGCGCCACGGGGCAAGCTCCGCAGGCGGGCCTGCGGGCGTGGCACCGGCGCCGCCCGTGCCAGATGAGCACGTGCGACAGCATCGTCCAGTCGGACTTCTCGAACAGGGCCCCGACTTCGGCCTCGACCTTCACCGGGTCGGTCTGATCGGTCCATCCCATGCGCCGGGACAACCGTCCGAAGTGGGTGTCGACCGTGATTCCCGGCACCCCGAAGGCATTGCCGAGGACAACGTTGGCCGTCTTGCGTCCCACGCCCGGGAGCGTGACCAGGTCGGGCAGCCGTTCGGGGATCCGGCCCCCGAACCGCTCGCAGACGTCGGCAGCCATCCCCTGCAGCGAGGTGGTCTTGGCGCGGAAGAACCCGGTGGAGGCGATGATGGCCTCGATCTCGGATCGCGGCGCCGCAGCGAGCGACGCAGCATCGGGGTACTTGGCGAACAGCTCAGGTGTCACCAGGTTGACCCGCGCATCGGTGCACTGGGCGGACAGGATGGTCGCGACGAGCAACTCGAAGGGGTTGGTGAAGTCCAGTTCACAGTGCGCCTGCGGGTAGGTTTCCCGCAGCACGCGGTACATCCGCCGGGCGCGCCGCTTACGGGACAGCGGGCTTTGCGTCGCGCCGGTCACATGGACCAATCTAGGCTGCCCCTCAAGGGCTGCGCCTGCAGGCCTCCCTTGCTCGCAGAGGAGCTCAGCGGCCCAGCCGAACGGATGCATGTCCCCCCAAACGCGGTGTCGGTGCGTCACACTAGGTCTCGGCAGTGGCAAGGAGGCTCTGGTGGTCGACGACGTTCTGATGCAGGCGCCGCTGTTCTCCGCATTGGATCCGGAGGCGGCGGCCGCCCTGCGCGCCGCCACAAGCGTGGTGCGGCTCGCGAAGGGACAGGTCCTCTTCCAAGAGGGCCAGCAGGGCGACCGCCTCTACGTCGTCGAAGAGGGCAAGGTGAAGCTGGGAACGACCTCCAGCGACGGCCGGGAGACGCTGTTGGCCGTGGTCGGCCCCGGCGAGATGATCGGGGAGTTGTCGCTGTTCGATCCCGGCCCCCGCACGGCGACTGCCACCGCACTCACCGAAACCCTGTTGCGCGGACTCGGTCACGATGCCCTGCGGCCCTGGCTCGTCGGTCGGCCGGAGGTTGCCGAACCGCTGCTGCGGGCCCTGGCGCAACGGCTGCGCCGGACGAACGAGGCGATGTCCGACCTGGTTTTCTCCGACGTCCCGGGTCGCGTGGCAAAGGCGCTGATCGACCTCGGGGAGCGGTTCGGTGTGGCAGGGCCGGACGGGCTGCAGGTCACCCACGACATGACGCAGGAGGAGTTGGCGCAGCTGGTCGGGGCCTCCCGCGAGACGGTGAACAAGGCGCTGGCCGATTTCGCGCACCGCGGGTGGATCAAGCTGGAGTCCCGATCCGTGACGATCTACGATTTGGAGCGCCTCGCGCGGCGTGCCAAGTAGGCCGGCTCCCGCGACATCCGAACGGGGTCTTCGGGATCCGCGGATGCAGCATCCGGCGGGGGCCGGGTGGAGGATCGTGGGACCGGCCCCGCGGTGCGGGTCGGTCGGTGGGCAGATGCACCCGTCGCGGGGCTTTGCACCCGATACGGGGGTGTTTCAGGCGATCCGCGGCAGGTAGATGCACCCGATCCGGGGCTTTGCACCCGCAGCGTGGGCTCCCGACGGCGTGTCGCGGCCGATCCACCCCCGCCACGGGTGCAAAGCCCCCCACCGGGTGCAAACACCGGGGCG
>CAZECO010000036.1:4547-21310 GCA_964510455.1 uncultured Actinomycetes bacterium | reverse complement strand
GACGCCAGCGCGGGGGCTCGTGTGCCAGACTCGCAGCGGGCAGGCACGCGCCGCGGATGAAGGGAGCCGGCAAACGATGGCGACCACCGCGGAAGGCGCAGCAGCGGCGCCGGCCGAAGAAGCCCCCTCGCCGTTCGCCCTGCTCGGACTGGCAGCAGTTGTCGGACTGGCCGCCGGCGGCGGCGTCATCGCCTTCCTCGCCGTCGAGCACCGGCTGCACCACCTGTTGTGGGAGGCGGCTCCCGAATTCTTCGGCTGGAGCGAGCCTGCGGCGTGGTGGATCTACGCCGTGCTCATGCTCGGCGCGGTCGGGGTATGGCTGGCATTGAAGCTGCCCGGCCACGGCGGGCACCACCCGCTGGACGGCCTCGGCTTCGATGTCGGTCCGCGCCAGATCGTGTCGGTGCTGCTGGCAGCCCTGATCTCGCTGTCGGTGGGAGCGGTCATCGGACCGGAAGCGCCGTTGATGGCGGTCGGCTCGGCGATCGCGGCCGTGCTGGCAGCCCGGCTCCCGCCGCCCCAGCGCCAGGTCCTGATGCTGGCGGGCGCGGTGTCTGCGATCACGCTCATCTTGGGCAATCCACTGGTCGCCGGCATCCTGGTCCTGGAAGTCCTGGTCATGAAGGGCTCGCCCGGGGGCAAGCAGGCGTTGATGACCGTGCTGCCGGTCCTGCTGGCCATGGGCACCGGTTACGTGATCCAGGTGGGCGTCGGGTTCTGGGGCGGCGTCGGGGAATCGAGACTCGCGCTCCCCGGCCTTCCAACCTACGGCGAGGTCCTGGGAATCGACATGCTGGCGGCCTTCCCGGTGGCGGTGGCGGCCAGCCTGGTCGCTGTCGCTGCCCTGTGGGGCGGCGGTGCGGTGCAGCGTGCGTCCGGCCTGCGCCCCCTGCCCACCATCGTCGGGGCCGGCTTCGTGGTGGCCACCGCTGCGGTCGCGGTGAACGCGATCACCGGGGAGTCGGTCGACACGGTGCTGTTCTCCGGCCAGTCCGCCACCGCGTATGTCGTGACGGTCTCATCGGTCTCGACCCTCGTCCTCATCGCGATCGCCAAGACGGTGGCGTACGCCGTCTCCGTGGGGTCGGGCTTCCGGGGCGGCCTGATCTTCCCGGCGATCTACCTCGGCGTCGTGATGGCCACGATCATGTCGCTGCTGCTGCCGGCTTCGAACGTCTCGGCGCTGGCGGCGGCCGGCATCGCAGCGGGAGTGGCATCACTGATGCGGCTGCCGTTCACCGCTGTCGTGCTTGCCGTCCTGTTGTGCAGCGGGGCCGGCTTGGCCATCACCACCCCGGCGATCCTTGGTTCTGTGGTGGGCATACTGGTGCGTTCCGCCTACGACGCCCGGCTCGCAGCACAGCAGGCTGCGGCCGAGCGGTAGGTCGGGACGCGGTGCCATTTGGGCTGGCGCCGCGTTTGCCCTAGACTGAGTAGTCGGCCGACCACAGCCGTGTCGCTTGTCGTGTGTCCCGTCGCCCTTACCCTGGGTGGCGGCCGCCCGTCAACGGCGGGGCCGGACGGCCGTACCGGACGAACGAGACGTGAGGTTGATCAAGAGTATGGCGAAGAAAGACGGGGCCATCGAGATGGAAGGCACCATCGTCGAGTCCCTGCCGAACGCCATGTTCCGGGTCGAGCTCGACAACGGGCATAAGGTGCTGGCGCACATCAGCGGGAAGATGCGGATGCACTACATCCGGATCCTCCCCGACGACCGCGTGGTCGTAGAGCTCTCGCCGTACGACTTGACCCGTGGCCGGATCGTTTACCGGTACAAGTGAACGGGCCAACATCACCGGCGCGCAGTCCACGCTGCACCGCCCGGACTTTGCGGAGAGAACCATGAAGGTGAAGCCGAGCGTCAAGCCGATCTGCGACAAGTGCAAGATCATCCGGCGTCATGGCCGGGTGATGGTCATCTGCGACAACCCGCGCCACAAGCAGCGCCAGGGCTGACGGAGCGCACGTCGCATCCGGCGACGGTCGAAGACCGATCGTGCTGCCGGGCCAACTGAACAAGGCGGTACCCGACCCCGTCGCTCGTGCGCGTGCCCGAGAGACGGACGACACCCCCGGACGACAGGCCGGGGCCCACCCGGGCGGTGGGGATGGTCCGCTGGGAGACCTGTCGATGAGAAGGAAGTAGGACGCCCGATGGCACGTCTCGTCGGTGTTGATCTGCCGCGCGACAAGCGCATGGAGATCGCGCTTACGTACATCCACGGCATTGGCCGCACCCGTGCGGCCGAGACCCTGCGCGAAACCGGGATCAGCCCCGATCTACGGGTGCATGAGCTCGGTGACGAGGAGCTGGTCAAACTCCGTGACTGGATCGAGGCCAACTACAAGGTCGAGGGTGACCTGCGTCGAGAGACCGCCGCCGACATCCGCCGCAAGGTGGAGATCGGCTGCTACCAGGGCATCAGGCACCGCCGGGGACTCCCTGTGCGGGGCCAGCGCACCCACACAAACGCTCGAACCCGCAAGGGCAAGCGCAAGACCGTGGCCGGCAAGAAGAAGGCCGGCAAGTAATCAGCCGCTCCAGCACGGACAGGAGAACCACAACCCGATGCCACCCAAGGGTCGTGCGGGCGCCAAGAAGGTGCGCCGCAAGGAGAAGAAGAACGTGGCCCACGGCCACGCCCATATCAAGAGCACGTTCAACAACACGATCGTGTCCATCACCGATCCCAACGGCGACGTGATCGCCTGGGCCTCGGCGGGGCAGGTCGGCTACAAGGGCAGCCGGAAGTCGACGCCCTTCGCAGCCCAGTTGACCGCAGAGGCCGCCGCGCGCCGCGCGATGGAGCACGGCGTGCGCAAGGTCGACGTGTTCGTCAAGGGACCCGGGTCCGGCCGTGAGACGGCGATCCGCGCCCTGCAGGCGACCGGGCTGGAGGTCGGCTCGATCAGCGACGTCACCCCTGTTGCCCACAACGGATGCCGCCCGCCCAAGCGGCGCCGGGTCTGACACGAGAGCGAGAACACCATGGCGCGATACACCGGGGCGGACTGCAAGCGCTGCCGCCGCGAGAAGATGAAGCTGTTCCTGAAGGGCTCGCGCTGCGAGTCGGCCAAGTGCCCGATCGAGAAGGGTCGCGACTACCCGCCCGGTCAGCACGGCCTGCGCCGCGCGAAGGAGAGCGAGTACCTCCTGCAGATGCGCGAGAAGCAGAAGCTGGCCCGCATGTACGGCGTGCTGGAGAAGCAGTTCCGCGGGTACTACGAGGAGGCCAGCCGAAAGTCGGGCAAGAGCGGCGAGAACCTGCTGAAGATCCTCGAGAGCCGGCTGGACAACGTCGTGTACCGGTCCGGCTACGGCAGGTCCCGCGATATGGCGCGGCAGCTGGTGCGGCACGGCCACTTCGAGGTGAACGGCAAGGCGGTGAACATCCCCTCCTACCGCGTCTCGCCCGGCGACATCGTCTCCGTGCGGCCGGGGTCGCAGCATCTGGACCCCTTCGAGATCGCGCGGGCGGAAGCGGGCCGCGTCGAGGTTCCGGCCTGGCTCGAGGTCATCCATTCCCAGGGCCGGGTGCTGGTGCACTCGCTGCCCGAGCGTTCGGTCATCGACACGCCTGTGCAGGAGCAGCTCATCGTCGAGCTGTACTCCAAGTAGGCCCAACGTCCCCGCTCGCCGAGCGCGGGGACACCCTCCGACGTGTCCCGGCTGGCGGTCGGCCGGGGAGAACTCAACATGACGCGGCGTCATATGGCGGGCGCCGTGGGAAGGATGCGTAGTGCTTATCTCGCAGCGACCACTACTGACTGAGGAGCCGAACGGTGAACTGCGTTCCCGGTTCATCCTCGGGCCCCTCGAGCCGGGCTTCGGCTACACGCTGGGCAACAGCCTGCGCCGCACCCTGCTCTCCTCGATCCCGGGGGCGGCAGTCACCAGCATCAAGGTCGACGGCGTACTCCACGAGTTCAGCACCATCGAGGGGGTCAAGGAGGATGTCACCGAGATCATCCTCAACATCAAGTCCCTCGTCGTCTCGTCGGACCACGACGATCCGGTCGTGCTGTACCTGCACAAGTCCAGCGCCGGTTCGGCCACCGGCGCGGACATCCAGGTGCCGGCCGGCGTGGTCGTGCACAACCCGGAATTGGTGATCGCCACGCTGAACGAGAGCGCGACGCTGGAGATGGAACTCGTCGTCGAGCGCGGACGCGGCTACGTGACGGCTGAACTGAACCGGTTGGCCCAGCAGGACATCGGCCGCATCCCGGTCGACTCGATCTACAGCCCGGTGCTCAAGGTCACCTACAAGGTGGAGGCCACCCGCGTCGAGCAGCGCACCGACTTCGACAACCTGATCCTCGACGTCCAGACCAAGCCGTCCATGACACCGCGCGACGCGGTGGCGTCAGCCGGTCGCACCCTGGTGGAACTCTTCGGCCTGGCCCACGAGCTCAATGTCGAGGCGGAGGGCATCGACGTCGGCCCGTCGCCGGTCGATGTCTTCCACACCGAGCAGATGGGCACCCCGATCGAGCAGATGGATCTGTCCGTGCGCTCGTACAACTGCCTCAAGCGCGAGGGCATCCACACCGTCGGAGAGCTCGTCACCCGCAGCGAGGCGGACCTGCTCGACATCCGCAACTTCGGTCAGAAGTCGATCGATGAGGTGAAGGAGAAGCTGGCCAGCATGTCTCTGGCGCTGAAGGACAGCCCGCCCGGGTTCGACCCGACCACGGCGGTGTACTTCGGCGAGGACGACGGCTCCGGCTTCGCCGAGACCGAACAATACTGACGGTTTGCCCGCCGCCTGCGCGCGGTCGGCTCAAGCCCGGGCGGACCGGGTATGAAGGAGACGTGACATGCCAACCCCAACCAAGGGTCGTCGGCTCGGCGGCGGGCCGGCCCATGAGCGGCTGATGCTGGCGAACCTGGCCACATCGCTGTTCGAGCACGGCCGGATCACCACGACCGAGGCGAAGGCCAAGCGTCTGCGCCCGCTGGCCGAGCGCCTGGTGACCTTCGCCAAGCGGGGCGACCTCGCCTCGCGCCGGCGGGTGATGACGGTGGTGAAGGACAAGGGTGTGGTCCACGAGCTGTTCACCGAGATCGGTCCGCGCTACGCCAACCGGCACGGCGGCTACACCCGGATTGTGAAGCTCGGCCCGCGCAAGGGGGACAACGCCCCCATGGCGATCATCGAGCTGGTGGAGCCGCTGGCCGAGCAGGTCGTCGCGGAGGCGCAGGCCGCCACCAAGCGCGCCGCCAAGGAGCAGTCCGTGGCGCCGGCGCCGGCAGCGGTGGAGGAGCAGCCGGCCGACGCCGCGGCGGATGCTCCCGAGGACCCGCAGGAGCAGGCCGACCGCTGACATGACGAGCAGTGCGCCGCCCGCCCCTGCCGCCGATGGCGGGGGCGGGCCGGTGCGTTTGCGGGGACTGCTGGCCTATCAGGGCACCAGGTACCACGGCTGGGCGAGGCAGCCCGGCCTGCCCACCGTCGAACAAGAGGTCCTCGACGCGCTCGCGCGGGTCCTGGGCGGCTGGCAGGGGAACCTGACGTGCGCCGGGCGGACAGACGCCGGTGTGCATGCGCAGGGCCAGGTCGTGCATTTCGATGCGCCATCGCAGACCGACCCCGAGCGCCTGCTGCGCGGACTGAACGCGGTTCTGCCGCCGGACATCCGGTGGCTGGACCTGCGCGCTGCGCCCGAGCAGTTCGATGCCCGCTTCGCCGCCCTGTGGCGGCACTACCGGTACTTCGCGACCGACACGATCCCCGATCCGCTGCAGCGCCACTGGGTGCTGTCCTGCCGCGATCGGCTGGATGCGGCATCGATGGACGCCGCGGTGGCCGCATTGGTCGGAGAGCACGACTTCCGGTCCTTCTGCAAACCCCGGCCGGGGGCGACCGCGATCCGGGAGGTCCTGCGCTGCCGATGGCGCCGCGAGCAGGGGCTCGTCGTGTTGGACTGCCGGGCCGACGCCTTCTGCCACAGCATGGTCCGCTCGGTGGTCGGCGCGAGCCTGCTGGTGGGATCGGGCCGACGCCCTGCGCAGTGGCTCGCCGAGCTGCTGCACAGCCCGTCGCGGACCGCCGCGGCGCCCGTCGCACCCGCGCACGGGCTGACGCTGGTGGCGGTGGGGTACCCCGCGGACGCACAGTTGGCGGCGCGGGTGTTCGCCACCCGGGCACAGCGCGGTCCGCATCCATTCCACGAGCGCTGAAGGCGCCCGGAAACGAGCCGGCGGACCCGCAAGATTCACGGTGCCTGCCGTGCAACGCCTCGGGCCGCGATGACAGGCTTGCCGCGCACAGAATCCTTGGATTGGGAGGCGCAGCATGCGCGTAGTGGTTGCTCTGGGCGGGAACGCTCTCCAGAAGCGCGGCGAGGCGATGACCGTTGAGAACCAGCGGGAGAACGTCCGGATCGCGTGTCAGGCGATGGCACCGGTGGCGATGGAGCACGAGCTCGTGATCTCGCACGGCAACGGCCCTCAGGTCGGCCTGCTGTCGCTGCAGGCCTCGTCGTACAACGAGGAATCGACGTACCCCTTCGACGTGCTCGGGGCGCAGACCGAGGGCATGATCGGATACTTCATCGAGCAGGAGCTGGGGAACCTGCTCCCGTTCGAGAAGCCGCTGGCGACGCTGCTGACGATGACCGAGGTGGATCCGGACGACCCGGCCATGAAGAACCCCACGAAGTTCGTCGGGCCGGTCTACACCAAGGAGGACGCCGACCGGCTGGCCGCGGAGAAGGGCTGGTTCGTCAAGCAGGACGGCGACGCCTGGCGCCGGGTGGTTCCGAGCCCCAAGCCGCAGCGCATCTTCCAGATCCGGCCGGTGAAGTGGATGCTGGAGAAGGGTGCGGTGGTCGTCTGCACCGGCGGCGGCGGCATCCCCACGATGTACCTGAAGGAGGAGGGGCTGGAGGGGCCCTTCGACTTCAACCCGCGGACCCTGGTCGGGGTGGAGGCTGTGATCGACAAGGACTGGTCCACCGCGGTCCTCGCCAAGGATCTCGAGGCCGACATGCTGATCATCGCGACCGATGCCCCTGCCGTCGCCCTGGACTGGGGGACCCCGCAGCAGCGCAACATCAAGGAGTCCTCGCCCGACGGGATCGAGGCGTACGACTTCCCGGCCGGATCGATGGGGCCGAAGGTCGAGGCGGCCGCGGACTTCGCACGGTCCCGCCCGGGCGCGGTCGCGGTGATCGGCGCGCTGGTGGACCTGCCCGCGATCATCGCCGGCGAGGCGGGCACCAGGGTGACCACCGCCCACGAGGGTGATCCGAGCTTCTACTGATCCGACGAGCGACGAAACCGAGGGCGGCCGCCGGGCCCGGCGGCCTTCGGTCTTGGGCCTGCAGCCCAAGGCGCCGTCACGGCCGATGAGGATCCCCGCGGCGGCAGCCGGTCTGAGCCTGATCTCCGCGGATTGCCGCAGCCGTGCGGTGAAACGCCGCGATCAACCGCCAGCACCGGCCCCGACGGGCGGTTTTGACCCCTCGCGCATGCGGCGGGTACGCTAGGGGCGCCTCTTGTGGCAGCCTTCGGCGTGCCTCGAGAGTGGCGCGCTCGGCGCGTCTGGATCCCGGAATGCGGATGCATCGATGATGCCACGTCAACCAGGTGTTCCAGGCTCGGCGCGCGCCGGAAAACAGACCGTACCTACCGCGACGAAGGCGGCCACCGTGCGCACCTACACACCCAAGGCGACCGACATCACCCGTCAGTGGCATGTCATCGATGCGTCCGACGTCGTCCTCGGCAGGCTCGCGTCGCAGGCGGCTGTGCTGCTGCGCGGGAAGCACAAGACCACGTTCGCGCCGCACGTCGACACCGGCGACTTCGTCATCATCATCAACGCCGAGAAGGTCGTCCTGACGGGCAACAAGGCCACGGCGAAGAAGGCGTACCGGCACTCCGGATACCCGGGGGGTCTGAAGACGGTCTCGGTGGGGGACATCATCGAGACCAATCCGCGGCGCGCCGTGGAAACAGCCGTGAAGGGCATGCTGCCCCACAACAAGCTGGGACGCGCCCAGTTGCGCAAGCTGAAGGTGTACGCAGGCCCCGAGCATCCGCACGCCGCCCAGCAGCCGCAGGACTTCGCCATCACCCAGGTCGCCCAGTAGCACGTCGCCCAGCAGCACCGGGTCCGAGAGGAATCGCAGTGACAGACACAACCACCGCCGAGCTCGATGTCGAGCTGGCCGAGGACGGCAGCTACACCACCGCAACGCCGCAGCGCGCGGAACAGCCGTCCGCCCGCCCGGCGAACACCGGTCCCGGCGCAGGCACCGGTCGGCGCAAGCGGGCGGTCGCCCGTGTGCGGCTGGTCCCGGGCACCGGGCTGTGGACCATCAACGGCAGCACGCTGGAGGAGTACTTCCCCAACAAGGTGCATCAGCAGCTGGTGAACGAGCCGTTCGTGACCCTGGATGCCGCCGGCTCCTACGACGTGATGGCCAGGATCCACGGCGGCGGTGTGTCGGGGCAGGCCGGGGCGCTGCGTCTGGGCATCGCGCGGGCGCTGAACGGCATCGATGTCGACGCCAACCGGCCGGCGCTGAAGAAGGCCGGGTTCCTCACGCGCGACGCCCGCGTCAAGGAGCGCAAGAAGTACGGGCTGAAGAAGGCCCGCAAGGCGCCGCAGTACAGCAAGCGCTGACTCGGCAGGGCGCCGACATCGTTCATCCTCGGGATACCCTCCCGAGGATGACGTTTTTCCACCACTGAGATGGGGTACGGCGATGGGAAGGCTGTTCGGAACCGATGGGGTCCGAGGGGTCGCGAACCGGGATCTGACGGCTGAGCTGGCCCTGGACCTGTCGGTGGCGGCGGCCCATATCCTCGGCGAGGCCGGGCAGCTCGCGCGCGGTGCGCGCGGGCGTCCCCTGGCGGTCGTAGGTCGGGACACCAGGGCGAGCGGGGAGTTCCTGGAGGCGGCGATTGTCGCAGGGCTGGCCAGCGCGGGGGTGGACGTGCTGCGGCTCGGGGTCCTGCCCACGCCCGGTGTCGCGCACCTGACGGCGAGCCTGGACGCGGACCTGGGAGTCATGCTCTCGGCGTCCCACAACCCGATGCCGGACAACGGGATCAAGATCTTCGCCCGTGGAGGTCACAAGCTCGGGGACGAGATCGAGGACGCGATCGAGCAGCGGATGGGCGAGGGCTGGGACCGGCCGACCGGGGACCGGGTGGGCCGGATCGAGGACTGCCCGCGGGCCGCGGCCGAGTACGCGCAGTTCCTGTCCTCGACGGTCCCCCGGTCGCTGAGCGGGCTGAAGGTCGTTGTGGACTGCGCCAACGGCGCTGCGAGCGAGGTCGCGCCGGCGTCCCTTGCCGCCGCCGGGGCGACGGTGGTGCCGATCCACAACACCCCCGACGGCTACAACATCAACCGGGAGTGCGGCTCGACCCATATGGACTCCCTGGTGGCCGCGGTGCTGGCGCACGGGGCGGACGCGGGGTTCGCCCACGACGGGGACGCCGACCGGTGCCTGGCCGTCGATGCGGCCGGCAACATCATCGATGGCGACCAGCTCCTGGCGATCCTGGCGCTGGCGCGCAGGCGCGCCGGGCAGCTGTCCCACGACACCGTGGTGGCCACCGTGATGTCGAACCTCGGCTTCATGCGGGCCATGCAGCGGGAGGGCATCTCCGTGGTGCAGACAGCGGTCGGCGACCGGTATGTGCTGGAGGAGATGCGCAGACACGGCTACCGGCTCGGCGGCGAACAGAGCGGCCACATCATCATGAGCGACCATGCGACCACCGGCGACGGCGTGCTGACCGCCCTGCAGGTCGCAGCGGAGATGGCGCTCGGCCACAGCCTGGCCGAGCTCTCGGCGGCGGTCGAGCGGTTCCCCCAGGTGCTGATCAACGTCGCGGGCGTCGACAAGACCGCCCTGCCCGGGAACGCTGCCGTCGCCGATGCGGTGGCGGACGCCGAAGCAGAGCTGGGCGGGTCCGGCCGGGTCCTGCTGCGGGTCTCCGGGACCGAGCCACTGATCCGGGTGATGGTGGAGGCGGACACCACGGCGCGTGCGGAGGGGTTCGCGGCGTCGCTGGCCGACGTCGTGCGGCAGCAGCTGTCGCTGTAGCAGAGGTCGGCACCGCCTCCGGCCAATGCCTGGGCGCGGGGGGTGCCGCGCGGGCATCTAGGCTTTCGGCATGTGCGGAATCGTGGGCTACGTCGGTGATCGCAACGCCCTGGAAGTGATCGTGGCGGGGCTGAAGCGCCTGGAGTACCGGGGCTACGACTCCGCCGGGGTCGCGGTGGTCGCCGACGGGAAGCTGTCGGTCCGCAAGAAGGCGGGCAAGCTGGCCAACCTCACCGAGCTGCTCGGTGCATCGCCGGTTCCCAGCAGCACGATCGGCATCGGGCACACCCGGTGGGCGACCCACGGCGGACCGACCGATGTCAACGCCCATCCGCACGTGAGCTCCGACGGCACGGTCGCCGTCATCCACAACGGGATCATCGAGAACTTCGCCGCGCTGCGCCACGAGCTGGAGTCAGCCGGCGTCCACCTGTCCAGCGAGACCGACACGGAAGTCGTCGCACACCTTCTCGCGCGCGAGCTGGGCGAGACCGGCCGCGACCTGGCCGAGGCGATGAGGCGGGTCTGCGCGCGGCTGGAAGGGGCGTTCACCCTGGTCGCGGCCGACGCGAATCAGCCCGATGCGGTGATCGGGGCGCGCCGCAACTCCCCGCTCGTGGTGGGGGTCGGCCACGGCGAGACGTTCCTCGCCTCCGATGTCGCGGCCTTCATCGAGTTCACGCGCGAGGCGATCGAGCTGGGCCAGGACCAGGTCGTGGAGCTGCGCCGCGACTCGGTCGTGGTGACGAACTTCGACGGCACCCCCGCCGAGGTCTCTCCGTTCACCGTCGACTGGGACGCCTCCGCCGCCGAGAAGGGCGGCTACGACCTGTTCATGCTCAAGGAGATCGCCGAGCAGCCCCGCGCGGTGGCCGACACCCTGCGCGGGCGGATCGGCCGGGACGGCAGGCTGGCGCTCGACGAGGTGCGGATCCAGGACCACGAGCTGCGCGAGATCGACAAGATCATCGTGGTGGCCTGCGGCACCGCCTACCACGCAGGCATGGTCGCCAAGTACGCGGTGGAGCACTGGACCAGGATCGGGGTCGAGGTCGAACTGGCCAGCGAGTTCCGCTACCGCGATCCGATCGTCGGCAACCGGACGCTGTGCATCGCGATCTCGCAGTCCGGCGAGACGATGGACACGCTGATGGCGCTGCGCCACGCCCGCGAGCAGGGCGCCCGGGTGCTGGCGGTGTGCAACACCGTGGGGTCCACCATCCCGCGGGAGTCGGACGCCGTTCTGTACACCTACGCCGGGCCGGAGATCGCCGTGGCGTCGACCAAGGCGTTCCTCACCCAGATCGTGGCCGTCTACCTGGTCGGGCTGTACCTGGCGCAGGTCCGCGGCAACATGTTCGGCGACGAGATCCGGCACGTGGTGGAGGATCTGCGGGGCATGCCCGAGGCGGTGGACCTGGTGCTCGACACCGTGGAAGGGGTGCGGGAGCTGGCACGGGACCTGGTGGATGCCCCGGGCGTGCTGTTCATCGGCCGGCACGTCGGGTACCCGGTCGCGCTGGAGGGTGCGCTGAAGCTGAAGGAGCTGGCGTACATGCACGCCGAGGGGTTCGCGGCCGGCGAGTTGAAGCACGGGCCGATCGCCCTCATCGAGGACGGCATGCCGGTCGTGGTCGTCGTCCCCTCGCCCACCGGTCGGGCGGTGCTGCACGACAAGATCGTGTCCAACATCCAGGAGGTGCGGGCCAGGGGAGCCCGCACCATCGTGATCGCGGAGGAGGGCGACGACGCGGTCGTGCCGTACGCCGATCACCTGATCCGGGTGCCGCAGGTCCCCACCCTGATGCAGCCGCTGGTTTCGACGGTGCCGCTGCAGGTGTTCGCCTGCGAGCTCGCCACTGCGAAGGGGCACGACGTGGACCAGCCCCGCAACCTCGCCAAGAGTGTCACGGTCGAGTGACGGGCTCGCGGACGCCGCAGGCGATCATGCTTCAGACTGCGACCGCTGGCGAGGTGATGCGACGCTGGCGGGGTGATCCTGGGGATCGGTGTCGATATGGTCAATGTGCCGCGCTTCGCCGCGACGCTGGCCAGCGTCAGCGGATTGAAGGGGTTGTACTTCGCGCCCGAGGAGTTGTACAGCGAGGACGGCCAGCCCCGCTCCACCCAGTCGCTGGCTGCCCGGTTCGCCGCCAAGGAGGCCGCTTCGAAGGCGCTCGGGCTGCCCACCGGCCTGCGCCTGATCGATTGCCGGGTCCTGCACGGAGATTCGGGCGAGCCGCAACTGGTTGCGCTGGGGAGTGTCGCATCAGCCGCGGCGCAGGCGGGCGTGACACGGTGGCATGTATCCCTGTCGGTCGAGGGCGATCTGGCGATGGCCATGGTCATCGCCGAGCGGGACGATTCGGGACCGATGGAGTTGAAGGGGTGATCCGGTGAGACGCGGATATGACGTCGCCACGGTGCGCGAAGCCGAGCAGCGGGCTATGGAGGACCTGGGGGACACCGTCCTGATGGAACGGGCGGCTGCCGGGCTGGCAGCGCTGGCCCGGGGAGTCCTGGCGGCAGCGCGCGGCGGCCTGGTGAACGGGCGCGCGGTGCTGCTCGTGGGAAGCGGGAACAACGGGGGCGATGCGCTGTTGGCGGGCGCCGCGCTGGCCGCCCGCGGGGTCCGGGTGGAAGCTGTCCCGGTCTTCGGCAGCGCCCATGCGCAGGGCATGGCCAGGTTCACAGCGGCCGGCGGGCGGGTGCTGCCCCTGGCGGGCGAGGCTGACATCCCGCGCGCCACCGTGGCCGTGCGGCAGGCCGACATCGTCATCGACGGCATCGTCGGCATCGGAGGAAGGGGGGCGCTGCCGGAGCCCGCCGCCACCCTGGTGCGCGCCGCGCGGGTCGGCGACGCGTTCCGGATCGCCGTCGATGTGCCCAGCGGGGTGGATGCCGACACCGGCGACATCGAGTCCGCCGACACGGCGTTCCACGCCGATCTGACCGTCGCCTTCGGCTGCCTGAAGCCCGGCCTGGTCACCGCCCCCGGCCGCGACCTCGCGGGCGCCGTGGAGGTCGTGGACATCGGCCTGAGCACCTACCTGCCGCCGGTGCCCACGCTGCGCGTCCTGCAGCACAGCGACCTGGCGGAGTATGTGGAAGCGCCCGGACCGAGCGACCACAAGTACTCCCGCGGGGTCGTCGGCATCGTCGCCGGATCGGCCCGCTACCCCGGGGCGGCCCTGCTGGCGGTGGGCGGTGCCCGGCGCAGCGGGGTGGGAATGGTCCGCTTCGCCGACCGGGGGGACTCGGTGGCCGACGCGGTCATCAGGGCGTTCCCGGATGTTGTGCTGCAGCACGAGCCGCCGGCGGACGACCCGCGGGTGTCCGCCTGGGTGGTGGGCCCCGGCATGGGCTCCTCCCGCAGCGATGAGCGCTGGCTGCACCGTGTCCTGGCAGCCGATGTCCCGGTGGTCATGGATGCCGATGCGCTGCGGCTGCTGGCCGACAGCGAGGAGGTGCGCCAGCAGGTGCGGTCCCGCACCGAGCGGGGGGTGCTCACCGTGCTGACGCCGCACCTGGGGGAGTTCAGCGCTTCGTTCGGGCCGATCGGGTCCCAGGGCCGGATCGCCGCGACACGGGCCGCTGCCACGCGCACGGGCTGCCTGATGGTGCTCAAGGGATCCGGGACGGTCATCGCCGGTCCGCGGGGTGCGGCCTACCTGGACCCGGTGTCGCCGCACGAGCTGGCGACCGCGGGCAGCGGCGACGTCCTGTCCGGCCTGATCGGCGGATTCCTCGCGCATCGCACGGCCCGGCAGGCGAGCACGGAGTCCGCGCGCTGCGTGGCCGCGGCCGTGTACCTGCACGGCCTGGCAGCCAGGTTGGCGGGGAAGGGGGATCGGCCCGTGGTGGCGCCGGACATCATGGACTGCGTCGGCGAGGCGGTTGCCTCACTGCGTCAGACCGCCTGAATCCACCATCATGGGGCTGTGAGCAGAGCACAGGCAGTCATCGACCTCGAAGCGATCGTGCTGAACCTCGGGCTGCTGCGCCGCGCGGCGCCGGGAGCGCTGCTGATGGCCGTGGTGAAGGCCGATGCCTACGGCCACGGCGTCGCCCGGGTGGCGCCCGCGGCACGGGCGGCCGGCGCCGACTGGCTGGGCGTCGCGCTGCCGTCGGAGGCCGTCGCGCTGCGGGCCGCCGGCGACTCCGGACGGCTCATGGCCTGGCTGTTCGCCCCGGGCGACGACCTCGTCGAGGCGGTGGGCACCGACGTGGACCTGTCCGCATCGGCGGTGTGGTCGGTCGAGGCGGTGGCTGCTGCGGCGCGGCGCACCGGCAGGACCGCCCGCCTGCACCTGAAGGTCGACACCGGGCTCGGGCGCGCCGGCGCCACCCCGGCGCTATGGAGCAGGGTGCTGGACGCCGCACTCGCCGCCCAGGCGGCGGGCCGAGTCGAGATCGTCGGGCTCTGGTCGCATCTGGCGTCCGCCGATGAACCGGATCTCGTCGTCACCCGGCTGCAGTGCGAGGCGTTCGAAGCGGCGCTGCAGGCCGCCGCGGCGCGGGGCGTCGACCCCGAGGTGCGGCACATCGCATCCTCCGGTGCGACGCTGCTGGCGCCGGAGAGCCACTACGACATGGTCCGCTGCGGCATCTCGATGTACGGGTTGTCGCCCGGCACCGCGATGGGCTCCTCGGCGGATCTGGGTCTGCGGCCCGCGATGGCGGTCGCCGCCGAGGTGGCGGGCGTCAAGCGCGTGCCGGCGGGCCACGGGGTGTCCTACGGGCTGCGGTACCGCACCGCCGAGCCCACCGCGCTCGCCCTCATCCCGGTGGGCTACGCCGACGGTGTGCCGCGGGCCGGATCGGGGCGGATCCCGATAAGCATCAACGGGCAGCGCTTCACGGTGTCCGGGACGATCGCGATGGACCAGCTGGTGGTGGATGTCGGGGCGGCGGACGTCGACCCGGGGGATCAGGTCCTGCTGTTCGGCACCGGCGAGGCCGGGGAGCCGACCGCGGACGACTGGGCGCAGGCGTGTGGCACGATCAACTACGAGATCGTGACGCGGCTCGGCAGCCGCATCCCCCGCTCGCACCTCGGAGGTACGGATGCATCGGCCTAGCGCCCAGACCGTCGGCATCGGGGCCCTCGGTCTGGGGGCGCTCGTCGCTGGTGCGGCGCTCGGCGTCGCCGCGGAACGGACGGTCGTCGGGCGGACCTTCCGCCATGACCCCGATCGCGACGAGGCCTACGGCCACCTGCGGGGCCCGGCCCACCGCCTGGAGCTGGCCGACGGGGTCGGCCTCCATGTCGAGGTCGAGGAGCCGACCGGCTTCCGCCCCGGCGTCGATCCGACGCTGATCTTCGCCCATGGTTTCGGGCTGGGGTGCGACGCTTGGCACTACCAGCGCCGCGACCTCGGTGCGCTGGGCCGGCTGGTGTTCTACGACCAGCGGTCCCACGGCCGATCCGATCGCGCACCCAACGGCAGCCACACGATCGACCAGTTGGGCCGCGACCTGGCCGCGGTGATGGATGATACGGCACCGCAGGGGCCGGTGTTCCTGATCGGCCATTCCATGGGCGGCATGTCGGTGATGTCGATGGTGGAGCATCACCCGGACCTGATCGGGCCGCGGGTCAAGGGAGTGGCCCTGGTCGCCACCTCTCCGGGACAGATGAACACTGTGACCCTCGGGCTGCCGCGGCCGGCGGCGGTCCTGATGCACCGCTACGCGCAGGACGTGTCCGTCATCATGGGCAACCGGGGGCCGATGATCGACCCGGTGCGCAGCCGCGCCAACGACCTGTCGTACCTGCTGACCAAGATCTACGCGTTCGGGGGATGGTCCTCGCCCTCGATGACGAAGTTCGTCAACGACCTGAACGCGGCGGTGCCGGCCGAGGTGCTGGCCGATTTCATCCCCACGCTGGTGGAGCACGACAAGATGGAGTCCCTGGAGCGGCTGCAGCGGATCCCGACGCTGGTGCTGGTGGGCGACCACGACCTGCTGACGCCGGTGGCGCACAGCGAGGAGATCCTGCGCAAGGTCCCCAACGCCGAGTTCGTGGTGCTCCCCTCCAGCGGGCACATGGTGATCCTGGAGCGCCATGCGGATGTGAACCTGCGGCTGCGCGAACTCGTCGCCCGGGCGATGGCGCAATGACCGGGGTGCGGCTGGTCGTGGACTCCGCCGCAGCGATGCAGGACCTCGGGCGCCGGTTGGCGGGCCTGCTGCGGGCCGGCGACCTGATCGTCCTGGACGGCCCGCTCGGAGCCGGCAAGACCACGCTGGCACGGGGGCTGGGCGAGGGCCTGGGCGTGCGCGGCGACGTGAGCAGCCCGACGTTCGTGATCGCGCGCCGCCATCGGGCGACCGGGGACGGCCCGGCGCTGCTGCATGTGGACGCCTACCGCGTCTCCGCCGCCGAGCTGTCGGACCTCGAGCTCGACCTGGAGGCGGCCGACTGCGTCGCCGTCGTGGAATGGGGGGGCGACAAGGTCGACGGGTGGAGCGGCGACCGCCTGGTGATCGAGATCGCCCTGCAATCGCTGGATCCGGACGGGCCGAGAACCGTGAGCATCACCGGGCGCGGACGCTGGTCGTCGGTGCCGCTGCAATCCGTTGTGGCGGCCGCATGATCGTGCTGGGGATCGATACCAGCGCGGCAGCGGCTTCGGCTGCCGTGCTGACGGGCGCCGTGCTGACGGGCGCTGGGCTGTCGGGCG
>CAZECO010000036.1:0-4447 GCA_964510455.1 uncultured Actinomycetes bacterium | reverse complement strand
GCTTCGGCTGCCGTGCTGACGGGCGCCGTGCTGACGGGCGCTGGGCTGTCGGGCGATCGGATCGCGGTGGCCTCGGCGGACCTCCCGCGGGCGCACGGGGCCGTGCTGCCGGGGCTGATCAACTCGGCGGCGCGCTCGGCCGGGGTGCCGCTGGACGCCATCACCCACGTCGCCGTCGCGCGCGGGCCGGGCCTGTTCACCGGGATGCGGGTGGGACTGGTCAGCGCTGAGATGTTCGCCCTCGCCCGGGGCATCCCGCTGGCCGGCGTCTCGACCCTCGATGCGTTCGCGCTGCGGGTCGTGCAGCGGTTCGCTCCGGCATCGGACTTCGCGGTCTGCGTCGATGCGCGCCGCCGGGAGGCCTTCGTGCAGGTGTTCGACGGGTCGGGCCGGCCGCTCGATGAGCCCAGGGCCGTCGATGCCGTCCGGTGGATGGGCTTGCCGGGCATACCCGACGACGCGCTCTACGTCGACTCCGCCGCTGCCGGATACGGAGTCCCGGGGATCGGGGTGCCCGTCGGCGGTCTGGCGGCAGAGGTCGCGGCGCTGGCCGCGCGACGGTGGCGAGCGGGCGCCGGGTCGGAGCCGGCCACGCCGCTGTACCTGCGACGGCCCGACACCACGGCGCCGAACCCCGCCCGATCCGTGCTGGGGCTGCCGTGATCGACGCCATGCGGCCGGCCGACGTGCCGGAAGTCGCCGCCCTCGATGCGCTGATCTTCGCCGAGCACGCCTGGAGCCGCGACGCCTGGGCCAACGAGGCCCGGTCGCTGGCAGCCGGTGCCCGGGCCTACGTCGTCGCCCGCCGCGGGAGCAACCTGATCGGATACGCGGGGATCATGCGGGCGGGCTCGGATGCGGACGTGCTGACCGTCGCCGTCTCGCCCGCGGACCGCGACCGCGGCTGCGGGCGGAGCCTGGTCGAGGCGCTGCTGGAGGTCGCACGGGGCTGGAATTGCCTGGCGGTGTTCCTCGAGGTCGAGCAGGGCAACGCCGCGGCGGTGCGGCTGTACTCGGGCCTGGGGTTCAGCGAGATCGGGCAGCGGCGCCACTATTACGGGCAGGGCCGGCATGCGGTGACCATGCGCCGCCGGCTGCGCGAGCCGCTGGGTTCGCTGCCGTTGGGAGGCGAGGGGTGATGGACGCGCCGCTGGTGCTCGGGATCGAGACGTCCTGCGACGAGACGGGTGTCGGCATCGTGGCCGGGACCGAGCTGCTCGCCGACGAGATCGCATCCTCGGTGGCCGAGCACGCGCGCTTCGGCGGGGTCGTGCCGGAGGTGGCCAGCCGGGCGCACGTGGTGGCCATCGGCCCGGCGGTCCGGCGCGCCGTCGCCGGTGCGGGAGTCGGTCTGGGCGACCTCGATGCGATCGCCGTCACCGCCGGGCCGGGGTTGACCGGCGCGCTGCTGGTGGGTGTGGCGGCGGCGAAGTCGCTCGGGCTCGCGCTGGACAAGCCCGTCTACGGGGTCAACCATCTCGCCGCGCACGTGGCGGTGGATCGGCTGGAGCACGGACCGCTGCCGCAGCCCGCCGTGGCCCTGCTGGTGTCGGGCGGACACTCGTCGCTGCTGCTGGTCGACGACATCACCGCCGATGTCCGGCCGCTGGGCGCGACGATCGACGATGCGGCGGGCGAGGCGTTCGACAAGGTCGCCCGGGTGCTCGGGCTGGGCTTCCCCGGCGGCCCCGAGATCGATCGGATCGCCGCTGGCGGCCGGATCGCGATCGACTTCCCGAGGGGCCTGACCTCCGGCCGGGACCTGCAGCGCCACCGGTTCGACTTCTCCTTCTCCGGGCTGAAGACCGCGGTCGCCCGCTGGGTGGAGCTGGCGCAGCGCGAGGGCCGCGACGTCCCGGTGCCCGATGTGGCCGCGTCGTTCCAGGAGGCGGTGGTGGACGTGCTGCTGCGCAAGGCGCTCGACGCCTGCGCCGAGCAGGGGGTGGAGCACCTGCTGATCGGCGGCGGGGTGGCGGCCAACACCCGGCTGCGCGCCGCGGCGGCACAGCGCTGCGACGCGGCCGGGGTGCGGCTGCGGGTGCCCCGGCCCGGTCTGTGCACCGACAACGGTGCGATGGTGGCGGCGCTCGGCTCGGCGCTGGTGGCGTCCGGGCGAACGCCCAGCGGCCTGGACTTCGACGCCGATTCGGCGCTGCCGGTGGTCGAGGTGCTGGTGTGACGCCCGGCCGCCCGGCGTGCGCCGCGCCGCGCCGCAACAGGGCCCCCCTGGCACTCGCCTTGACGGAGTGCTAATCGCCGAATATGGTGAGCATTGGCACTCTCAAGGTGAGATTGCTAACGCGCCAGGCGACTCCGGACCGCGACGACGGACCGCCGGACGGTGCGTTCACAAGGCATCCGACATCCCGTAGAGGGGGAGGACTGACCGTGTCGGTCTCAATCAAGCCACTCGAGGACCGCATCCTCGTCCAGCCGCTGGACGCCGAGCAGACCACGGCCTCGGGCCTGGTCATTCCGGACACCGCGAAGGAGAAGCCCCAGGAGGGCAAGGTCCTTGCGGTTGGCCCGGGCCGCTTCGACGACGACGGCGAGAACCGCATCCCGCTGGACATCAGCGAGGGTGACACCGTGATCTACAGCAAGTACGGCGGCACCGAGGTCAAGTACAACGGGCAGGAGTACCTCATCCTGTCGGCCCGCGACGTGCTCGCCATCATCGAGCGCTGACCGTACTCCGCAACACGTCGACCGCCCCGGCAGCCCGCGCTTGGGCTGGCGGGGCGGTCGGTCGTTTCGCGCCGGTGATCCCCCGGCGCCCCATGAACAGAGGGAATGCAGAATGCCCAAGATTCTTGAATTCGACGAGCATGCCCGCCGCTCCCTGGAGCGCGGCGTGAACCAACTGGCCGACGCGGTGAAGGTGACCCTGGGCCCCAAGGGCCGCAACGTGGTCATCGACAAGTCGTGGGGAGCGCCCACGATCACCAACGACGGTGTGACCATCGCGCGCGAAGTGGAGCTGTCCGACCCCTTCGAGAACCTCGGCGCGCAGCTCGCCAAGGAGGTCGCGACCAAGACCAACGACATCGCCGGGGACGGCACGACCACCGCCACGGTGCTGGCGCAGGCCATGGTTCGGGCGGGGCTGAAGGTCGTCGCCGCCGGGGCGGACCCGATGGACGTCAAGCGCGGCATGGACAAGGCTGTGGCCGCCGTGACGCAGCGGCTGCTGGAGGACGCCCGCGAGGTCAGCGGCATCGACGAGACCGCGCAGGTCGCCACGGTCTCCAGCCAGGACCCCGAGATCGGGCAGCTCGTCGCCGAGGGCTTCGACAAGGTCGGGGTCGAGGGCGTGATCTCGGTCGAGGAGTCCAACACGGCCGCGATGTCGCTGGAGTTCACCGAAGGCATGCAGTTCGACAAGGGCTACATCTCGCCGTACATGGTGACCGACACCGAGCGCATGGAGGCCGTCCTGGAGGACGCCTCGATCCTGCTGGTGCCGTCGAAGCTGTCGAGCCTGTCGGACCTGCTGCCGCTGCTGGAGAAGGTCGTGCAGGCCGGCAAGCCGCTGCTGATCATCGCCGAGGATGTCGAGGGAGAGGTGCTGTCCACGCTGGTCGTGAACCGGATCCGCGGCACCTTCACCACGGTCGCGGTGAAGGCTCCCGCCTTCGGGGACCGGCGCAAGGCGATCCTGCAGGACATCGCGATCCTCACAGGCGGGCAGGTCGTCTCCTCCGAGGTCGGGCTCAGCCTGGACGGTGTGGGGCTGGAGGTGCTCGGCCATGCGCGGCGCATCGTGGTGACGAAGGACACCACCACGATCGTGGAGGGCAGCGGCGACGCCGATGCCGTCGCGGAGCGCGTCGCCCAGATCCGCCGGGAGATGGAGAACAGCGATTCCGACTGGGACCGCGAGAAGGCCAGCGAGCGGCTGGCCAAGCTCGCCGGCGGTGTCTGCGTGATCAAGGTCGGCGCCCACACCGAGGTGGAGCTGAAGGAGAAGAAGCACCGGCTCGAGGACGCCGTCTCGGCGACCCGGGCCGGGTTGGAAGAGGGGATCGTCGCAGGGGGCGGCTCCGCTCTGGTGCACGCGGCGCAGGTGCTGCGCGACGGCCTCGGCCTGTCGGGCGATGAGGCGGTCGGTGTGAACGTGGTGCGCCAGGCAGCTGCCGAGCCGCTGCGGTGGATCGCGCAGAACGCCGGCCACGAGGGCTACGTCGTTGTCGCGAAGGTCGGCGACCTGCCGGTCGGCAGCGGCTTCAACGCGGCTTCGGGCGAGTACGGCGACCTCATGGCTGCGGGCGTCCTCGATCCGGTCAAAGTGACCCGTTCGGCGCTGCAGAACGCCGCATCCATCGCGGGCATGCTGCTGACCACGGAGACGCTGGTGGTGGAGAAGCCGGAGGAGACCGAGGAGCACTCCGACTCCCACGGCCACGGCCACAGCCACCACGGCCACAGCCACTGATCGTCCGCCGCA
>CAZECO010000035.1:0-21579 GCA_964510455.1 uncultured Actinomycetes bacterium | reverse complement strand
GCGGGATCACCCGATCTACCTTGCGGCTGGTGACACCGACCCTAGAACTGGGCCGACTACGCCGCTGGCGGCGGCACATGCACGTCGTCATCGCCAGTTGGATTCGTGCTGCTCGGGGTCGGTCTCGCCCTGTACTCGTTCTACCGGGCGGTCCGGCAGGAGCGTTGATGCAGCCAACGAGGAAGGGGTGATCGGCGCAGCGCCGGCCGAGCCGCGATCCCTGCTGGGAGCGTGCGGATACCCGGCGTCCCCAGCGCCGAGACGGTTGATCGCAGCGTTTCGCCGCAGCGCTGCGGCAGGTCGCAGCGATCAACCACCCCGCCTGATGCCGATGCCTCGTTTCGTCGGCGCCGGGCTTCCCACGGCACGTGCGTGCGCATGGGCAGGCGGGGGCGTCCGCCGCCCAGGTCGATCCCGGCCGGCCGCACCTGTCGTCAAGGCCACCACCCCAACAGCGGCCGGGCGCGGCTTGCCGGGCAGCGGCCAGTCGCTCTCGATCGCGACGGTCACGGCTGTTGGGGGTGCTTGATCTCGGTGCCCAACTCCCCCTGCGCCGCCTTGGACCCGCTGCGGCCCCCGCCGCGCCCGCGGAGCACGAACGCCGCACCTACTGCGATCAGCGCTCCCGTCATAGGCCCGGCGACGTAGACCCAATAGTCCGTGAAGTCCCCGCCGACCGCATCGGGGCCGAACGTGCGTGCGGGGTTCATCGAGGCGCCGGAGAGCGGGCTTGCCCACAGGCCGGCCAGCGCGATGTACGCGCCCACCCCCACCGCGCCGATGACGCCCAGGTTCTGCGCCCCTGATGCCGTCCCGAGGATGACGCTGACCAGGCCCAGGGTGAGGACGGCTTCCATCAGGAAAGCGTCGAAGGACGAGTAGCCGTCGGCGGGATAGTTGGCGCCGAACGTCGCGGACACACCGATGACGTGCTGGAGGAACCACGCTGCCAGCAGCGCACCGGCGAGCTGGGCCACGACATAGCCGGGCACCCGCCGCCACGGAAAATCCCCCCGGAGCGAGAAGGCGACGCTCACCGCAGGATTCAGGTGCGCGCCGGACACCTTCCCCATGAACAGGATGATGGCCAGCACCATCAGCCCCGGCGCCACCACTGCTGCGGTTCGACTGATCGTGTCGGGGAAGGCGTGATCCATCATCCCGGCGCCGGCGGCGACCAGCACCAGGAAGAAGGTCCCGAGCAGTTCCGCGAACAGGCGGCGCCACTCCCGGCCGGCAGTCTGGAAGTCGGCCATCGGCTGGACGACCTCTGCCTCGAACCATCGCTCGAGGCGCCCCAGGGGTGCCGGGGCATGCTGCTCGGCCATCGCACTCCTTCACCGGTTCGCACCCGAACGACGCCGCGACCACCACGTGGATCGTCGAAACGCCGGGTTGGTCCCGTCGGCGGTCAGTCTCGCCGTTCGCCCTGGTCGGAGCAACCCGAGGTGCTCGGACCCGACGCCCACTAGCCGCGCGCGGCATCGTCAGCACAGCGGCATCCGAGCCGTCCGCGTGCCCGGCGGCCCGGCGGCGGCCGGGATGGGCCGAGTGCCGACGGGTTCCCCCGCGCGGCCCCGCGCAGCGTTCGCCCACGCCCGGCTACCGCCGTATCACGCCCGAGTCGGCCCAGGCCTCGATGTCCATCTCCCCGCGCGTCCCCTCCCCGACCGGGAGCAGCGCTCCCCCGGCGGCGGCACGCCCGGTCGCCCCGGGCAGCGTGAACGCCAGGAGTCGTCGGGTGTCGCCCCGCACCTGCTGCGCCCGGCGCATCAGGTCGGCGAGTTCCATCACTTCCGGACCGGCCAGCTCCGGGGCCATCGAGGCCGGCCCGGCCAGTGCCAGGCGCACCAGCTCATCGGCCGCTTCGGCGGCGGCGACGGGCTGCGTGCGGATGCGCGGCACGAGGACGACCGGGCCCCTGCTGCGTGCCAGCGTCTGTACGCCGAATTCGAAGAACTGGCTGGTCCGCAGGGTCGTCCACGGAACCCCCGAGCTGATCGCGATCGACTCCTGCACCAGTTTGCCCCCGTAGTACCCGAAATCGACGCGATCGCAGCCGATGATCGACAGGCACACATGGTGCGAGACGCCGGCGCTTCGCTCGGCCTTCGCGATCTGTGAGCCGGTGGCTCGGAAGTGGCGCGCAGCTTCCGACCGGCGGAGGGTCGCGATGTTGTTGACGTCGATCACCGTGTCCACCCCTGCGAACGCCTCCGCCAGTCCGGTACCGGTCGTGGCGTCGATGCCCCGGGATCGTGCCACGACGACCGGCTCGATGCCTGACCGGTTCAGCGACCGCACCACGTGCCGTCCGACCGTGCCCGTGCCGCCGACCACCGCGATCTTCATGACCCTCCTCAGCCCGCAGTCTTCAGGCGAGCGTATGCGGGGGCGGCGGCTCCCCGTGACCCGCCGGGCCGTGCAGCGTGGCCGGGATATGGGGATGGGGGGTAGCGTCCACCGGAACAGCGAGCTCCTCCTGCGCCTCCTCGACGCGCTCGGTGACGTCGTCGGCGTTCTCCGCGTGCGTCATCAGCCAGCTGGCCCACAGGCCGAGCGCGCCCATCAGCGACAGCGCCGTGATCCACGAGACCGCCTGCGAGATGGTGGTGACCAGGTACATCGCGTACCCGATCAGGCCGCACACCGGCATCGTCACCACCCACGCGACGCCCATGTCCCGCATGACCAGCCAGTTGACGCGCCGGCGGGAGGACACCCCGGCGCCCATGATCGAGCTTGCCGCGGCCTGCGTGGTGGAGATCGGGATGCCGGCGCCGGACGCGCCGAAGATGGCCGTGGTGGCGCCGATGTTCGCGGACAGCCCGCTGGCTTTGGACAGGCGGGTGATCTTCAGGCCCATCGTGTCGATGATCGCCCAGCCGCCCCAGTAGGTGCCGAACGAGATCATGCCCGCGGCCGCGAAGACCACCCAGGTCGGCACCGGGAAATTGCCCTCGGCGTCGGCGGTGATGTACCCCGCGGCGCCCAGGGTGGCCGCGATCACCCCCATCGTCTTCTGCGCGTCGTTGGAGCCGTGGCCCCACGAGACCGCCCCCGCCGACACGATCTGCCCCCATCGGAAGACTTCATGGTCGTCGTCGATCCTGGTCATCCGTTGCACGCCGCGGATCACCTTGAACGCGATCAGGGCGATCAGGAACGCGATCGCCGGACTGGCCAGGATGGCAAGCGCGGTCTTGCGCACCTCTTCCCAGTTGATGACGTCGACGCCCCCGGCTGCCAGCCCGCCGCCGACCAGCCCCCCGATCAGGGCGTGCGACGACGAGGACGGGATGCCGAACCACCACGTGAAGTAGTTCCAGGTGATGGCGGCCATCAGGGCCGCCCACGTGACCCGCACGCCCAGCGGCACCGAACCTTCCGCGACGACTGCCAGTTCGTCGACCTGCACCGTCTTGGCGATCGTGCTGGCGACCAGCGTCGACCCGACCAGGGCGGGCAGGAAGTTGAAGATGGCCGCGTAGATCACCGCGGCCTTGGGCGGCATCGCCTTGGTCGCCACGGTGGTGGAGACGGCGTTCGCCGCGTCGTGGAACCCGTTGGTGAAATCGAACAGCAGGGCCAGCGCCACGACCAGGATCACCCCGATGAGCACGAGGTCCATCGGACTACTGCCCCTCCCAGGACCGGATCCGCCGCATCAGGGTGCGGCTCTTCACCTGCACCTGCGACATCCGGTTGACGATGTCGTCCAGCGCCCGGATGGCGACGTCGATGTGGGGGCCCTTGTTGAGCATCACGCAGTCGGCCCGCTGCCCCGCCGCTGCATCGGTGATCTCCGCACGCGAGGGCTGGCCGGTCTTGGCCAGCGACTCCAGCACCTGTGTGGCCCAGATGGTGGGGATATGGCCCGCCTCGCACAGGTTCAGGATCTGGCGCGGCACCTCCGACAGCCGCTCGAAGCCGACCTCCACCGCCAGATCGCCGCGGGCGATCATCACACCCAGCCGGGGATGGCGCATCCCCTCCAGCAGGATCGATGGCAGGTTCTCGAAGCCCTGCCGGGTCTCGATCTTCAGGATCAGCCCCAGGTCCCCGCCGCCGGCGTCGGCGAGCGCGGCCAGGATGTGGGCGACGTCGTCGGCGTGCCGGATGAACGACACGGCAACCAGGTCGGCGTGCTGCGCGATGAACGGCAGCAGGGCGGAGTCCTCCGCGGTCAGCGCGGGCAGGGGCAGCTCGGTGTCGGGCAGGTTGATGCCCTTCTCCGCGCCCAGCCGCTGGCCGCCGGGCTTGGTGTGCTCCACGGTCAGGGTGACGCGCCCCGGCTCCACCGCGGCCACGCGCGCCAAGATGGCGCCGTCGTCCATGATGCAGGCATCCTCCGGCTTCATCGCGACCAGCGCCTCGGGCAGCGTGCACCCGATGGTGGCCACCTCGCCGGGACCGGGCGGGTCCACCGGCGTCAGGTCCTGCGACAGCACCAGCGTGTCGCCGTCGCTGAACGACAGCCGCTGCGGAACGGGCGGGATCCCGCGGACGACCGTTGCCGCGTCCCCGCTCGACAGCACGGAGCCGTCGGCGATGTAGGCGTTTCGATCGCCCTCGGCGAGCGCCCCGTCCGCGTCCACCGTCACCACGGTGAACGAGCGCCTGCGGCCCCGGGCATCGGTCAGCCGCAGGACGTCCCCCGCCGCCCGCTCGGCCAGCCAGGAGGCGTCCACCGGCACCTGCAGGGTCGGCCGCTTCGCCGGGGGCGCCGGCTCCGGCGGCAGCGTCGGCGACGCCGAGTCGGTCAGCCACATCCTCGCCGGCGCGATCACCGCTCCGGCGTCGTCGCGCGTCACCCGAGCGCGACCCACCGGCGGGCCCGGCTTGATCGGTCCGGTGCGCAGTTTCGGGCCCGGCACATCCATGGACACCAGGACGGTGCGGCCGGCTACGGTGGCTGCGGTCCGGACGTTGTCGGCCATCGCTGCCCAAGCGGCGGGATCGTCGTGGGCGCAGTTGATCCGGGCGATGTCCATGCCCGCAGCCACGCACTGCGCCACCAGGGACGGGTCGGTCGCCGCCTCGCTGGGCAGCGTGACCATGATCCGGGTCGTCCCCTCCGGCCGCAGCTGCCCGAGCGTGGCCTCGACGTTGGATTCCAGAACGGTGTCGCCCCGGTCGAGCGCAGCGTTGATCGCCTCGATGTCCCACGGCCCCGGTTCGCCGGCGAGCGCACCGACCACGTTGCGGGCGGCCTGCACCTTGGCCAGGACATCCGCCTCGGTGGTGGCCAGCGATGTCGCGCCGATGTCGAGCAGGTCGTTCTGCAGCTCGCGGATGTCGCGCTGCCGCAGCGCCGTGTAGCGCACCAGGTTGCGGGCCCCCTCCCGATGCTCGGACGCCACCGCGGCGATGGCGGCGGAATGCTCGGCGTCCGCCCGATCGAGATCCGCCAGCAGCTGGTCGAGTCCGACTGCGAGAGCTTCCAGGTCGAGCACGATGCCTCCAGGTGACATGACCTTGCGGCTCCCACGCTAGGTCGCGCCCACCGCCGCGGTCGCGCCATTCACCAACCGTTCATCCCCCCGTGCGCGTGGGGTCACCGGCGGGCCGAGGATGCTGCTGGCGCGCCGTCGGAGGCTTCGGCCCGAGCCTCAGATCGTGCGCGGCGCCCGTGCCAGATTCGCTGCGAGCTCCTCGCGGTTCTGCCGGATCACATAGGCGGGCCGGTCGCGCTCCACCCGCCAGGACTCGCTCAGCGGCGAGACGTCGACGGTGTCGAACCCGAGCGCGTCGTAGAGCTCGGTGACGAAGGCGACGGCCTCCGGGTAGTTGCTGGAGGTGGCCAGGGCAAGCCTGTCCGGGGTTCCCGCCGGGGTTCCCGCCTTCGTGATCTGCTTCGCCGGGATGTGGTTGAAGGCCTTCACGACCTTGGAGGTCGGCAGATGCTCTTGGAGCAGCCCGGAGGTGGTCGCCTCGCCCTGGTCGAGCTCCGGGAACCGGCCGTCGCGCTCCCAGTAGTAGTTGTTCGTGTCCAGCACGATCTTGCCGGCGAGCGGTTCGACCGGGATCGCCGAGAGGGCCCGCAGCGGGACCGTCACCACCGCGACCTCGGCTGCCGCAGCCGCCTCCTGCGCGGTGGCGGCCCGCGCCTGCGGGCCGAGCTCGTCGATCAGCCCGGACAGCGTCTCGGGGGCGCGCGAGTTGGCGATGACGACGTCGTGCCCCAGGGCGATCACTGCCCGCGCGACCTGGCTGCCGATGTTCCCGGCACCGATGATTCCGAAAGTAGTCATGGTGGCCGCAACCCGGCGGCCGCGGGCGCTATTCCCGCGACCCGTGGACGCCGGTCCGCAGCTGTCAGGCGGGCGCCGGCGGTTCAGCGGCGGCGGCACCCGGGTCGGCCGACAGGCCCACGGCGCCCTTGATCGCCTCGATCGTGGCGGCCTCCGCCGGCCTGACACCCTTCGACGCCTCGGCCGCCGCCGTCGCGACCGCGACCACCGCCGACTGGTAGGCGGCCAGTTCGTCGGGAGCCTTGGCGGCGAGGATGTCCCGGGCCGACTGCAGCGCAACGACGACGGCCGTTCCCGCATTGCGGCCGCCCAGATCATCGCGGGACGGGCGTTCCGCGGACATGTTCGCGATCTCGCCGATGAGCCCGCCGCGGATCACCTCGGCCTGCAGTGCGCGGCTCACCCCGGCGGCCTCCTTGAACGCGGAGATCAGCCCTCCGTCCGACGCCGACACGGTCATGCCCGCACCGAGCAGCCCAACCTTCAGGGCCTTCCATTCCTCTTCCGTGAAGTCGGCTCGCGTCGCCATCCCGCACCCTCCGGTTCGATCCACCGCAACGGTAGCCGATGGCGGTCCTGCGGGGCGGATGTCCGGCGCGCCGCAGCGGTGTGGCGGCGTCCGCGTCGCACTGCTCCCATCCCGCGTCGCGGCCGCGGGGCGCCGCCGTCCGGATGCGAACAGCGGCCCCGCCGCCGTAGCGAGGTCTCCGGGGACCGAGGGCCTCGTCCTGCCCCGTCACTGCTCCTTGACGACCGCGTACCAGACGCGATCGGCCACGCGCTCGATCCGCTCCCCGACCTGCAGGCAGTCGTGGTAGTGCTCGCGCCGCAGCAGCGCGGATTGCAGCTCGGGCGAGTTGCCGAGTTCACGGATGGCGCGGATGTACCGCTTCTCGATGTGGCGCGCGGTCTTGATCGCCGCGTCCGCCTGCGTCGTCGCCGCGGCCGGATCCTTGGGCAGCACGCCGAACGCGCCGGCGAGGTGCTGCACCCCGACCAGCGCCTCCCGCGCCATCGCGGCGGTGGTCTCGTCCGGTGCGATGGACAGCAGATCCGCGTCGCGGACAACGTTCTTCGCCATGTTGATCACCCCGTCGAGCCGCTCCGACAGCGTGTACAGGTCCTCGGCGTCCAAGGGTGTGGTGAAGGCGACCCGCAACTGCTGCGCGAGCTCGCGCCTCACCTTGTCCGCCTCGTGCTCGGCTTCCCGCAGCACGAGGGATTGCTCGGCCTCCCCGCCGGCCCATGCTACGAATGCCCTCATCCCCTCGACCGTGATCGCCGCCTGCCGGTTCAGGGTGCCAAGGACGTCCGGGGTCTCCGGGAGGAACCAGTGCCTGTTCACATCAGCGACCTTCCCACGAGACCCACGATGCCAGCGATCAGGGCGCACCCGGGCATCGTCACCACCCAGGCAAGCACGATGCCGCGCACGACGCGCCACGCCACATGCCGGGCGTGCCGGGCTGCCCCGACCCCCACGACCGAGGATGAGACCACATGCGTGGTGCTCACCGGCGCCCCGAAGGTGGAGGCCACGCCGATGATCAGCGCACTCGATCCGGAACTGACCATGCCGTCCATCGAGCGCAGCCGGTAGATGCTGCGACCGATGGTATGGACGATCCGCCAGCCCCCCAGAGCGGTCCCCAGGGTGAGGGCGGCGCCGCAGACGATCTTGACCCACAGCGGTACCACGAAGCTGGGGATCGCTCCCCCCGCGACCAGGGCGAGGGTCAGCACCCCCATCGTCTTCTGCGCATCGTTGGCGCCATGGGTGAATGCCAGCGAGGCTGCCGCAGCCCACTCGCCCTTGATGACCGGTCCGCGCAGCTGCTTCGTGGCCCGCCGCGTCCCCAGCCGGGTCAAACGCGAGAGGACCAGCGCGATGGCGAAGCCGAGCAGCGGCGAGATCGCAAGCCCGACAAGGGCTCCCGCGACACCCACCGGCTTGAGCCCCTCGAAACCGCCCCATTGGATGCTCGCCGGGCCCGCCATGACCACTCCCGCCCCGACGAGGCCCCCGATCAGCGCGTGCGACGACGAGGACGGCAGCCCCCCGTACCAGGTGAGCATGTTCCACAACAGCCCGGCCACCAGCGCGCTGAACAGGACGGCCAGCGTCTGCGACGAGTCGTCCAGTTGCACGATGCCGCCGATGGTCTCTGCCACCGCCGTGGCCACGAGGATCGCGCCCAGCATCGTGAACACAGCCGCCATGGCGACGGCCGTCCGGGGCCGTGCGGCCCTGGTGGCGACCAGTGCGGCGATCGCGTTGGAGGAGTCGTGGAAGCCGTTGGAGACATCGAACGCGATGCCCAGCAGCAGCACCGCGCCGAGCAGTATCTCCACCCGCCGGTTGTATCACCCGCAGCGGGGTGAGGAATCGGCATCGGGCGGCCGCTCCTCCCCCTGCGGCGCGCGAGACAGTCGTCGGCGGGCCTGCCGCAACTGGCGCTACTTCACGGCCAGCCGCAGCCAGAGCAGCGCCGCGAGCACGACGGCGTCGACCAGCAGGGTGAACAGCAGCGCCCGACGGCTGGGTCTGCCGGGGTAGATCGCCGCGACCTGCAGGATGAGCAGGTTCGCGATCGTCACCCACAGGGCGAGGTCGGAGGTGGCCTTCGGCGCCCAACCGGACGCCCAGCCCAGCCCGACGACCACCAGCGCCGGTACTGCGGCCTCCAGGTGCGGCCATTCGTGGCGCGCCCACTGCACCAGACCCCCCGCGGTGCGGTGGGTCCATCCGCTGTGCACCACCCGCGCGTAGATATGGAACAGCCACAGCGTGAGCGAGTAGATGGCGATCTCCAGCCCCAGCTCGCCGAGGACCTCGCCCTCCCACGCGATGCACACCACGGCTACTGCGAGGCAGCCGTAGATCCCCTCCGGCGTGACCCGCGGCGACGCAGCCCCAGGTTGTTCCTGCGACACGGCGATCAGCGCCGCGCCAGGTGGGCCAGGGCCCAGGTCACGGTCCCTCCCCGGCGATCGGGCCCTGCTGCCGTCACCACGCTGCTCCTTCCGCGCCACGCTCAGGCGACGCTGATCGTGACCTTGCCGGCGGGGCTGCCGTGCTCAACGAGGCGGATGGCTTGCGCTGCTTGCGGGAGCGGGAAGCTGCTGTCGATGACGGGCCGGAGCCCGCCGGACTCGACCAGTGCGCGGACCTCATCCAGGCTCCGGGTGGTCTCCTGGGTGGTGAAGGACTTCAGGGTCTGGCTGACGAACGGGTTGAGGGCGACCGCGCGAAGGAGGTTGCCGAGCGGACCGAGCCACCGGCTGCCGTCCCCGGACGACTGGATCAGCGTCCCCTTCGGGGTCAGCACGCGCCGGAGGGCCGCCGGGCTGTAGGTCCCGGCCAGCTGCAGCACAAGGTCGTAGCGGGCGGGCCCTGTCGTGACGTCCTGGGTCGTGTAGTCCAGCACATGGTCGGCGCCGATGCGGCTGACGAGGTCGAGGTTGGTGGCGCTGCAGACGCCGCTCACGCGCGCGCCGAGGTGCTTGGCGATCTGGACGGCGAAGGTCCCCACTCCCCCCGAGGCCCCGATGATGAGCACGTGCTGCCCCGCCTGCAGGTTGCCGGCGCGCAGGCCCTGCAGCGCCGTCACCGCCCCGAGCGGCACAGCAGCCGCCTGCTCGAACGTCAGGTTCTCGGGCTTGCGCGCGGTACTCCCCTGCTCGACGGCGATGAACTCGGCGAACGCCCCGTGTCCGAATCCGAACACCTCATCCCCGGGGGCGAACCCCTGCGCGTGGGCCCCTGTCCGCTCGACGACGCCCGCGAAGTCGCCGCCCGGGATCCGGAACCTCGGTTTGCGGACGCCTCCGATGCCGGCGGGCCGCATCAGCACGGGCTCGCCGCGGATGAAGTGCCAGTCCCACGGATTGGCCGAACTGGCGCGGACGCGCACCAGCACTTCGTCGTCGCCGACCCGGGGTATCGGGACTCGGGCAAGGCGCAGGACATCCTCGGCAGCGCCGTACCTGTCTTGGACGATCGCGTCCATCGACCCGCCATCCGGCTCGGGCGGGTCGCGGTCGTGCGCGGCGCTGGTCGTGTGATCCATCGGCCCGGACTATGCCGCCGGCGGCCGCCAGGCAGCCGGGGCGCCGGTGCCGCGTGCACTCCTCATCCGGCCCCCTTCCCCCGGGGTCGCGAGACGGTGGCCATGACCTCGCCCAGCGAGAGCCACCACTGCCTCTTCGGCCGCAGCGAGAGGCCGGCGATGACTTCGGCCATGTCGGGCAGCGACCGCAGGTTCTGCGCCTGGGGCTTGCCGTCTACGGATCCGACGAACGCCCACTCGTCGGATCCGGATCCCGCCTGCTCGTTGAGCCAGTCCAAGCAGAAGGCGGTCAGCGCCGTGGCTTGCACCCGGTCGAACGGCGTGGGGTTGCCGCCCTGCTGCAGGTGGCCGAGGATCATCGAACGGACGTCGAAGTCCCCGCCGGACTCCTCGGTGAACAACTGCGTGAGGAACTCCGTGGTGTAGCCCTCCGATGCCATCTCGTTGCGGATCGCGAGGTGGAACCGACGGCCGGAGTCGAACCCCGCCTTCATCCTCTTCGCGTCCTGCACCAGATCGGTCAGTTCGATGCCCAGCTCATGCAGGTACACCTGCTCGGCACCCGCGGAGATGCCGCCCATCAGTGCGAGGTATCCGCAGTACCGGCCCATCACCTCCACCACGAACGTGCGGCGCGACGCCTTGGCCGACTGCTTGATCCGGTCGATCGCCTCCACGATCGCGCACAGGGCGGTGTCGCTGCCGATGGCGATGGGCCAGCCCGGGAGGTTGTTGTCGATGCTGGCGGGCAGGCAGATCAGCGGCACCTGCAGGCCGGGGTACGAGTCGCGCATCTGCAGCAGGTCGTGACAGGCCTGGTACCCCTTCGAGCCCCCGATCATGAGGACGGCCTCCACCCCGTGGTCCTGCAGGATAGAGCTGACGGCGGCGAATTCGAACGGCTCGGGGACCATCCGGCTGGTGCCCAGCTCCGCTCCGCCGAGATCCATCCATCCGTCCACATCCGCCCAGGCCAACGGCGCGACGCGGTTCTCCAGCAGACCCCGGAACCCGTTGCTGACACCGAGGATCGTGTGACCGCGAGAGTTGCCGAAGCGCACCGCCGACCGTACCGCCGCGTTCATGCCCGGTGCCAGGCCCCCCGCGTGGATGACGGCGATCCGCTTCCCGCCCTGGGCCTCCTGCGGCATCGATGATGCGATGTCGGAGAAGATCCGGAACATCACCGGGAACGACGATCCGCGGGCCGCCATCGCCCCCGTGTAGTCGCCGGCTTCGATGAGCTGCGGGATCCGGCGCGTTGCGGCCACCGCCTCCATCAGCGGGGTGCGCGCGACATGGTTGGCGCGCATCCCCACCAGTTGCGACACGTGCCCCGGCCTTGCGGTGAGCACCTCCTGCGCAGCCGCGTGGCCGACCAGCGTCGGCATCCATCGGTCGTAGGCGGTCGGCGTTCCGCCCCGTTGGACGTGGCCGAGGATGGTGACGCGCACGTCCTCGCCGGTCCGCGCGGTGATCGCGTCGGCCACGTACTGGCTGGTGATGTGATTCCCGGCGCGGTCCTCGGCGCCCTCCGCGACGACCACGATGCTGTGCCGGCGCCCAGCGGCGCGAGTCGTCTGAAGGCGCTCGCACATCTCGTTCTCCCAACCCTCGGGCGGGCGCAGCTCGGGGATGAGGACGTAGTCCGCGCCGCCGGCGATCGCACTCATCAGCGCGAGGTAGCCGCAGTGCCGCCCCATCACCTCCACCACGAAACTGCGCTGGTGGCTGGAGGCCGTGCTGGAGATCGCGTCGATCGCCTCGATGATCCGGTGCAGCGCGCTGTCCGCCCCCACCGTCATGTCGGTGCCGACCATGTCGTTGTCGATCGACCCGACAACGCCGGCGATGATCAGATGCGCGTGCCGCTCGGCATCCTCGGGGCTGATCTCGCCGGTCTCCACGAGCTCGTCCAGCAGGCCCGTCCATTCGGACCGGAACAGGTCCGTCCCGGTCAGCGAGCCGTCCCCGCCCACCACCACGAGGCGGTCGATGCCGCGCTCCACGAGGTTGCGCGCGGCCTTCAACCGGCCGGAGCGCTCCCGGAAGTCCTTCGACCGCGCGGTCCCGATCGCGGTGCCGCCCTTCTCGAGGATGCCGCCCACCGAGCCCCAGTCGCATCGGCGGATGCGCTCCCCGCCGTCCACCAGGCCCTGCAGGCCCTCGTAGACCGCGAAGACGTCTGCGTCAGCATTCAGGGCAGTCCGGACCACCGCGCGGACGACCCCGTTCATCCCCTGCGCATCGCCGCCGGAGGTCAGCACGCCGACCGCAAGCCGCGGTTTCGCCCCGACCGTTGTTCCTCCCATTGCCACTCCTTCGCCGCCTGCCTCGGACATTACTGGCAGCGGCGTCAACACTCCTGCCGTGCGGGCAGATCGCTGCCGGCCGCCCGCTACTCCCCTGCGGGATCGGCCCTCGGCGGGCCGTCAAGCACGGTGGGGGTGTACTCCAGCAGCTGCACCCGTCCGTCGAAGGTCCTGGAAGCGACCAGGTCGAGCGCCACATCCGGGTACCCGTCGTAGATCCGCTCGCGGCCGGTGGCGCCGGTGATGACGGGGAAGACCATGATCCGGAAGCGATCCACCAGGCCGGCGGCGAGCAGGGACCGGCTCAGGCTGAGGCTGCCGAGTGTGCTCAGCGAGCCCGTCGAGTGGGCCTTCAACGCCGCAACGGCGGCGACAGCATCCCCTTGAATGAGCCGGGTGTTGGGCCACGACAGTGGTTCGTGGAGGGTCGAGGAGAACACGATCTTCGGGGTGTTGGTCAGCTGCTCGCTCTCGGGGTCGGTCGCGAACCCCGACATGAGGCGGTAGGTGTTGGCCCCCATCAGCGCCGTCTGGTCGCGCTGGGACTCTTGATCCAGCCAGGCAAGGTACTCCGGCCCCTCGAGCCCCCAGAATCCGGGCCAGCCATCAGCGGCGGCATAGCCGTCCAGGGAAATGATGAAGTCCACCGTCAACCGCGCCATCAGTATCCTCCCTTCGACGTTCATCCTGCTACGGGATGGGGCCGCAGGCCCTGCGATGGTCCCCCGTCCTGCGGCGCTGCGTCACCGGGCAGCACATCACCCACCACGGCAACTCCTCGTGCGGAATGACGACGGGCCGCACCTGCGGGAGGGGCGCCCCCGGGAGCCGCAGGAGGTGGCGAGCGCGTCGATATTTCGGGCTGGCCGCGGATCGCCCGCGTGCGTGCGGGGCGTCCCCGAAGTTTCGCAGCGTTCGCCGTCACCACCGTCGCCGGTCCCGGCCTGACACACGCCATCGAATCCTCGGGAGGAGGTGGCGAGCGCGTCGGTATTACTGGCTCCATGCCAGAGCCGTCCCCCAGATCCGTGTGGACCGTGCTGGTCATGGCGGGCTGGCTGGGCGCTGCGGCCGTGGCCACCATCCTGACGATCGGCGCGGTGTCGCTCATCGGCGTCGGTCTGTTGGGCGGGTCGACCGCGCCGCTGAGCGAGGACGAAGTGGCGTCCGCCCTCGCGGACGCATCGCCGGCACCGCCCGGCACCGCCCGCCACCGAATCGCCGGGGGGCACGGCAGCACCGTCGCCCGGTCTGGCACCGACCCAGCCGTCCGCTACTGCGACGACGACACCGCCCGCGACGACAGCCCCGACGACACCGGCCTCTCCCCCGGCCAGCCCCTCCGCCGCGGTGGCATTCAGCCGGTCCGGCAACACGGTCGTGGCCCGCTGTGCCGCCGGCGTCGCGCAGATCGTGTCGTGGACCGCGGCGCAGGGCTACCACGCCTCCGGCGGGGTCGACCAGCACGGGGATGAGGCCGAAGTCGAATTCGAGTCCCCCAACAGCAAGGTGCGGTTCCGCGTCGCCTGCGCCGGCGACCAGCCGACCGCCGAGATCGACGAGGACTGACCGTCCCAGCGGGGCTCGGCGGCGGGACGTGTTCGTCCGCCGTCAGCGGATGCCCCGTCACTCCGCCGATGGGAAGGGCCAGGCGGTCCCGCGGACCCGCAGCGCCACCGGATCGCCGATCCGCGGAAGCCAGCCCCCCCACACCCGCGACAGCAACGGCGTGCCAGCAGCTGAGCGCAGTTCGATCAGGGCGTCGTGGCCGTGGAACGACAGGCTCACCACCTCGGCAACCGCCCCTTGGGACGGCTCCCCTGCCGCTGGCTCTGGAACCACCTGCTCGGGGCGCAGCAGCACCGTGACCGGCCCGGAGGCGGACCGCGCCAGCGCGAGGCTGCCCAGCTCGCACACCACCCGCTCGCCATCGGCCGTCGCCGGCAGCAGGACGGCGGCACCGACGAACCTGGCCACGGCCGGCGAGGCAGGCCTGGCGTAGACCTCGTCCGGCGTTCCGATCTGCGCGATCCTGCCGTCCAGCATCACCGCAACCAGGTCGGCGCAGCTGAGCGCCTCGTCCTGATCATGGGTGACCAGGAGGACCGATGCCCGCTCCGCCCGCAGTGCGGCCATCACCGACTCCCGCACCGATGCCCGCAGCGACTCGTCCAGCGACGAGAAGGGCTCATCGAGGCAGACCAGATCCGGATTCGGGGCCAGCGCCCGCGCCACGGCAACCCGCTGCTGCTGGCCCCCCGACAGCTGATCGGGCCGGCGACGGGCATAGTCGGCGAGCCCGACCAGTTCGAGCATGTGCTGGACCCGGTGCCGCCCCTGATCCGTCCGTCCCCGCCGCGCCAGGCCGAACCCCACGTTGCTCGCGACGTCCAGATGCGAGAACAGCGCGCCCTCCTGCGGGACCACGCCGACGTTCCGCCGCTCGGGCGGCACCTGGCGTCCACGGCCCTCGACCTGCTGCCCGGCGATCACGACTTCGCCGGCGTCGGCCCGCTCGAAGCCCGCGACCAGCCGCACGAGCGTGGTCTTGCCGCAGCCCGACGGTCCGAGCAGGGCGACCACCTGGCCCGCCGCGACGGTGAGGTCGACATCGAAGAGCACCGGCGTGCTGCCGAAGGACTTGGCCAGCCCGCGCACCTGCAGAGCTGCCGGTTCAGTGGTCACGGAACCCAGCCTGCCCGATCCGCCCGAGCAGCGCCGCGGGCAGTGCGGCACCCAGCACGATCAGGGCGGCGTACGGCGCGGCGCCGGAATGGTCCGAGATCAGCATCGAGTGCCACAACTGCGTGGCGAGGGTCTCCACCCCGGTGGGATGCAGCAGCAGGGTCGCGGGCAGCTCCTTCATGGTGGTCAGCAGGACCATGGCGGCACCCGCGGCGATCCCCGGCGCCGCCAGCGGGAGGGTGACGCGGCGCAGGACCCCCCACCGGCTCAGGCCCAGGCTCCGGGCGGACTCCTCCGCCCGCAGCGGGCTGCTCTCCACGGCGGACCGGACCGACCCCACCGCCAGGGGCAGGAAGAGCACCACGTAGGCGAGCACGAGCAGCGGCGCCTCCTGGTAGATGGGACGCAGCAGCCGCACGCCGACGAACACCATCGAGATCGCCACGACGATGCCGGGCAGGGCATGGCCGATGAACGTGGCGCGCTCCAGCAGCAGGCTGATCCGCCCCGGGTACCGTGCGGCGAGCACGCCCACCGGGACGGCCAGGGCCGCGCAGGCCGCCGCCGCCATCGCCGCCAGCTCGAGGGTGGCCGAGAACGCCTGCCAGAACTCGCCGAGGTCGAGCGTCTCGGTGCTCCCCTCGATCCACCACCGGAGGATGCTCACGGCCGGCAGGACGGCGGTGGCCGCGACGACAGCCGTCATGAAGCCCAGGCCGGCGAGCCGTCCGGCGCGACCGAGGCGGACCACCCGGCCGCGGCGCGGCACACCGGATCCGAGGCGGCTGCGCGCCCTGCCCCGGGCCCTGGCTTCAGCCGCGACCAGCATCGCCGCCAGCAGGACCAGCAGCAGCGACAGCGTCGCCGCGCGGGTGGGGTCGAAGCCCGAGCGGTAGGACGCGTAGATCACCCAGGTGAAGACCTCGTAGCGCATCAGCGCGACCGCGCCGAAGTCGCTGAGCACGTACAGCGCCACCAGTAGCGCCCCCGCGGCGACGCTGGCCCGCACCTGCGGCACCGTCACCAGCCGCGCCACCGCGAACCGGCCGTGACCGAGGCTGGCGGCCACCTCCTCCAGCGCGGGATCGATCCGCCGCAGGGCGGCCAGGGCCGGCAGGAAGACGTAGGGGAACGTCGTCAGCGTCAGTACCAGCACCGCACCCGGGAAGCCGGCCAGGCCCGGCGCCACATCCAGCCAGACGAAGGCCGCGATGTAGCTGGGCACGGCCAGCGGCAGGACCATCGCCAACGACCACAGCCGCCGACCCGGCAGATCGCTGCGCGCCACCAGCCACGCCGCCACCACACCGATCCCGGTGGCCAGAGCGGTCACGGTCGCGGCCAGCACCAGGGAGCGCAGCGTCAGCCGTGCGGTCGCCGGCGTGAGCAGCTGGTCCAGGGCGTGGGACAGCGATCCGGTGCGCACCAGCAGGTACCACAAGGGCAGCACCGCGATGCTCGCCGCGAGGACCGACGGAGCGACCAGCCACCACGGTGCAGCCTGCGGGCGCCGCCGATGCCGCCGCCGCGGGCGGGCCTCGGGGGCGGCATCGGCCGGCTCCCGGGGCGCGACCGCCCCTGCCGGTTCCCTGACGGCGGGCACCACGGGCCCCCTACTGGGTCAGCAGCCCGACGTCAGCCAGCAGCGCCTGCGTCTCGGCGATCGAGTCCAGGTCGCTCAGGTCGAGCACCGGGGGTTGCAGCGACGCCATGCTCGGCAGCCCCTCGGGCTGCGCCACGCCTTCGACGAGGGGGTACTCCCACGTCTCGGTCGCGAAGTACTCCTGCGCCTTGGTGCTGCTGAGGTAGTCGATCAGCTGGCGCGCCTGGTCCTTCTTGCCGCTGGAGGCGAGGATGCCCGCGCCCGCGGTGTTGACCAGGCCGCCGGGGTCGCCCGGCGCCATGAACTGGTTGCGCGCGGTGACGTTCGCCTCGCCCTTCTCCGCGATCAGCTCGTAGAGGTAGTAGTGGTTGATCAGGCCGATCTCGATCTCGCCGGCGTCCACGGCGTCGCGGATCTGGGTGTTCCCCTCGTAGGGGACGGGGTCCTGCGCCGCGAACTGCTCCAGCCACTGCCTGGCCCGATCCTCGCCCCAGAGCACCCGCAACCCGGTCACGAACGACTGCCAGCTGGCGTTCGTCGGCGCGAACCCGATCTTCCCGCCGGCGTACTCACCCGCCACAACCTCCTCGATCGTGTCGGGGGCGCTGGCCACGAGGTTCGGGTTGTAGACGACGACCCGCACCCTGCCGGACAGGCCCAGCCAGCTGCCGTCGTCCGCCTGGAACTGGGCCGGGATCCTGCCGAGCAGGTCGGCCGGCAGCACGTCGAGCAGCCCCTCCTTCGTCAGCGCGCCCAGGGCGCCGGCGTCCTGGGCGATGAAGACGTCCGCGGGGCTGGCATCGCCCTCGGTGATGATCTGCGCGGAGAGCTCGCCGGACGATGCGCTGCGGAGTTCGACGGCGATGCCGGTGTCGGCCGTGAACTGCTCCAGCAGCGGACCGATCAGATCCTGGCTGCGGCCGTTGTAGACGGTGATCGCATCCGGATCGTCGCTGCCGGAGCCGCTGCTGCAAGCGCTCAGGACGGCGAGGGACACGGCGGCGGCGAGCGCTACCGCTCGGCGCATCCTGCCACTGCTTCGCTTCGGATCCTCGGCCCGTTCGCCCGGTCCCTTGGAAATCCCTGCACTGACCACTGCATCGCCTCTCGATCGAATCTCGTCATGCTGTTGCGATCGCAACAGCCGTCGCGTACTGCCCTTCGTGGGAGATGGACACCGACCAGTCGCGCCACCCCTGCCGGCGCGCTCGCTGCAGCGCCTCGCCGTGCAAGGTCAGCGCGGGCATCCCGGAAGGTGCGCTGCCGACCTCGATGTCCAGCAGGGCCAACTCATCCACGCCGGCCCCGAGCACCTTCATCACCGCCTCCTTGGCCGCCCATCGGCCCGCCAGTCGCGCAACCGATCCCCCGCAGGTCTCCTGCTCCAGCGGCGTGAAGCTCCGGTCGAGGAAGGCCGTGCCGAGCTCGTCGAGGATTCCCTCCAGCCTCCCGACCTGGACCAGATCGATGCCCGCGCCGGCCTTCACGAGGGTGCCGCCGCGCTGCGGAGCTCGACCGCGGACAGCGGAGCCCGCATCCGGGCTGTCATGTTCCACCGCTGGGACAGTGCGCGACTCAGGAGCCGGTGCGCCGCGACCCCCACAGCCAGCGACCCGAGCACCGGCAGCCAGCCCGAGCCGAGCAGATCGAGCACAGGCCACTGGAGCAGGTAGATGGCCAGCGACGCGGCGGCGACCGGGACGACGACGGCTGCGAGGGCGGCAGGCATCCGGACCCTGGGCAGCCAGATCACCAGGAGCAGGCCCAGGGGGACGGTCCACGCGCGGGACTCCTCGAACGTCAGCCCGCAGAGGGCCAGCACCAGGGCGGTGGCGATCAACCGGTGGCGGTGGTCCCTCGCCTCCCCGATCGCCCAGCCGAGCAGGAAGACCCATGCCACGGCGAGCGGGGCGAAGCTCGACCCCGGCCAGGTGTCCGGCGCGAAGGCTGCCGCGGCGAGCCACGCGAGCACGGTGGCTGCTGCGGGGGCGCCGAACCGGAACCGTGCAACAGCCGACGAGACGCTCGGCACGCGCAGCGCGAGGGCGGTGAGAGGCAGCAGCCACAACAGCGCGGCAACGAACCAGTACCGCCAATCAGGATTGATCGTTGTCGGGCTGGCCAGCCATGCGGTACCGATCACCGCCCAGGAGTAGGAGTCGGAGATCGCCGCGAGGAGGGCGACCCAGGCGACGGCCGGGACCAGGATCCGCGCCGACGTGCGAAGGACCCGGCGGGCGCTGCGCGCCGGATCGCCCGGCACCAGGAGGAACCGGGCCAAGCCGAGCCCCACCAGCGCCATCAGCAGGTGGGCGCCGCCGCGGACATCCACCACAGAGGCATGCGATGCGAGGATCGCGAGGACGGCCAGGGCGCGGACGAGCACCGTGATCTCCAGCTGGCGCGACCCGAGCAGCGACGATCCGCCGGGCCGGTGTGCCTCGGTGCGGCCGTTGGCCTCCCAGTCTGCCGATAGGTCCGCCAACGTCCGCCGGTGCCAATCGCCGGGGAGGCGCCCGAGGGTCCGCTCGACCAGCAGGCTGGCCGCGATGTAGCTCATCGAGTCGCCGCCCAGCGACACGAACGAGTCGCCGGGGCCTGCCGGTCGGGCGAGCAACCGGCTGTAGCCGCCGACCAGTGCCGCGAGGCGCGTCGACTCCGGCACCGGGACGCAGCCGTCCGTGGCACGCAGTGCTGCCAGCACCGCCTTGCGGTCGACCTTCCCGGACGTCAAACGGGGCAGTGCCGGGACCGACTCGAGCACCAGTGCCGCAGGCTTCAGGCCCGTCGCGGCATGCACGGCAGCGCCGAGGCCGTCCAAGGAGGTCTTCGAGGAGGCCTCGATCAGCACGCCGAGCCGGCCGTCCACCTCGCAGACGGCAGGTACCCAGCCCGCCTCCGCGAGTACCGACTCGACCCGGTCGGTGTCGATGCGCAGTCCCATCACCTTCGCGAACGAGCCGACCCGGCCGACGATCTCGATCATTGCGCCGTCATGGATCCGCGCCCGGTCGGAGGTGACGAACTCCTGCAGGTCCGCGCCGCGACCCAGGTCGCAGGGGTGCTCCGCGTAGCCCATCATCACGTTCGGCCCGCGATAGGCCAGGGTCCCGACACCGTCGGCGTCGGGGTCGATCAGGCGCACCTCGCCCCCGAGAACCGGACGACCGACCAGTCCGGGATGGCTGGCGGTCAACTCGGGGGGAAGCATCGCCATGCGGGCGGTCGCCTCCGTCGCGCCGTACATCAGCGACAGCCCCCAGCCCTCGGCGGCGCCGCGCAGCGCCAGCTCGCGGGCGCGGGCGGGATCGAGGCGGCCGCCCGCGCAGGTCAGCAGGCGCAGGCTCGGCAGCTGCGAGCCGGTGAACCCTGACCGCTCCAGCAGCTCGAAGGTGTGCGGCACGCCCGCCAGCGTCGTGGCCCATTCGCGATTGGCGAGCTCCCAGAAGGAGGGGTCGGTCACCGACCGGTCGGTCAGCACCAGGGAGGCCCCGGCGGCCAGATGGCTGGTCAGCACCGACAGCCCGTAGCAGTAGGCGGGGCTGAGGCTGGTGATCGCCCGGTCGGCGGGGCGAAGCGCGAGCCCGGCGGCGATCGATTGCGCATTGGCGGCGATGTTGCGCCGCGACAGGCGGACCAGTTTGGGAGCGCCGGTCGAGCCGGAGGTGCTGAGCAGGACCGCCAGATCGGCGTGCAGCGGCGTCGCCGGCCGATCGGTTCTGATGTCGATGGTCGCGCGCCCCGAGGGCTCGGAGGTGACCACGGTGTCGGCATGCCAGGCCTCGGACAACCGCTGCAGGTGGCACGGTGGTGCGATCAGCGCGACATGACCGGCATGCATGCACGCCAGGAGGGCCACGATGTTGTCGAGGCTGTTCGTGCCTTCGATCGCCACCAGTCGCCGGCCCGCCCCCAGCCTCGCCGCCGTGTCCTCGATCGCCGCGGCCACATCCCGATCGGTCAGGCGTGCGCCGTCGGCCACCAGCGCCAGCGCTGAGCCGGCAGCGTCGAAGCGGGCCAGGATGGCTCCCAGCGGATCGAGCCCGGGGGCGACCGGCGGGCATCCCGGGTCGGCGAGGAACTCGCGCCGAGGCTGCGTCAAGACGCGCGTCATCGGCCCACCGCCCCGTCGCCCTCGCTCACCACAGTCCTCCAGCCCCACCTGGAAGCAGGTTAGCCTGTCCTAACATGTTGGACGGAGCCGCCCCCGTGGCCTCCCGCGATGCGGCGCGCGGGCGAGGACCTTGCTCTCCCGCGGCGCAGGGCGGTCGGACCGGTCGGCGAGCACCACGGCTCCCCAGCGACGCGGACAGATCGCGCGGCCCACCGAACCGGAGGGCAGGCGGCTGCGGCCGAGCGGTCAAACGTGGTCGTGCGGGATCCGCAGGCGCTGGCTTCTGCCTGAGTGTCGAACAGCGCCTCTCGCGGGCCAGACTCTTGCTACGAGGGTCGAGCCGTTCGAGACTGCCCCGCGGCGCTCACCCGGGGCCGGAGCATCTGGGAGCTACCTATGAAGGCGGTCACGCCGTATCTGAACTTCGCCGGGACGACCGAGGAGGCGTTCACGTTCTACGCCGCCGCGCTCGGCGGCACGGTCACGGGGGTCGCCAGGTACCGGGACTTCGGCGAGTCCATGGGGGAACTGTCGGAGGCGG
>CAZECO010000034.1:0-21740 GCA_964510455.1 uncultured Actinomycetes bacterium | reverse complement strand
CAACGCCCTGCAACACCCCACCGCAAGGCACTAAACGAAATGACCCAACTCAGGAGCGGCGAGACCTTCATCGCGTTTCGTGCGGCCGCTGAAGAAGCGTTGTGCCCCCAGGGCTGATCGGCTCGTCTGCGTTGCGGAAGCCACATCGGTCGTCAGTCGTTCCAGGGCTTGCGATTCGTGGGGCGCAAGGCGGGGGATCGATGCCCCCCTTGCGATGTCCGCCAGCCGCGCTTTGTCCGCGGCCCGGAGCGGCAGGACTCGCCAGGCCACAGCACCGTCTCGGCGCACGTCAACGACGGAGCGGCGGAACCCGGCGACTGCGTCTTCGGCCGACCGCTGCGCCTCCGCACGGCGGGCTGTGATCGATCGCGCTTGCTCGACCCAGCCAGCAACCTCATCTGTGATCGCCCGTAACCGTAGGCGATCATTCCGATCCACAGTCCTGATTCTTGGGGCTGACGGCTGCATGATTCCATCCGGCCAGCGAGACTGGAGCCCAACCGGCATGTCGGACGTCCCGACTAGCGTTGATTGTCTGTCGATCAGGGGGATACGCGTGCGACTTGAGGACCTCAAGCCGGGGCTGCGCATCGAGGGGCTCAGCCCCGCTGAAGTGCTGACTCTCATTGCGGTGCAGTGGCATGGCGCCGATGCGCTGGAGCTGACCTACAAGTCGACCGCCGGAGCCCTCGGCCAGCAGGTCGTCTTCCGCAAGGACGAGGACAAGCTCAGCATCGCGCGGACCGGCAGCCGCGCGTTCGATGCCGCAGCAAGCGACTTCAAGCTCGTGGCCGAGGCTCAGCGGATCAGGCTCGCGGGGCTGTTCGACCCGATGCTCGCCGTAGCCACCAGCAACGTGCAGCCGTTGCCGCACCAGATCCGGGCGGTCTATGGGGAGCTGCTGCCGCGCACTCCCCTGCGGTTCCTGCTGGCCGACGACCCCGGCGCCGGGAAGACCATCATGGCCGGGCTCTACATCAAGGAGCTGATCCTGCGCGACGACGTGAAGCAGTGCCTGATCGTCGCGCCCGGCGGGCTTGTGGAGCAGTGGCAGGACGAGCTGTTTTTCAAGTTCGGCCTGCGGTTCGACCTGCTCACCAACCAGATGGTCGACGCCAACGTGAATCTCAACGTGTTCGAGACCAACCCGCTCCTGATCGCTCGGATGGACCAGCTGTCCCGCAATGAGCTGCTGCAGGCGCAGCTCAAGGAGACCGAATGGGACCTGGTGATCGTCGACGAGGCGCACCGCATGGGAGCCCACTACTTCGGCGGGAAGCTGGAGAAGACGAAACGGTTCCAGCTCGGCGAGCAGCTCGGCGCGATCACCCGCCACCTCCTCCTGATGACCGCCACGCCGCACTCCGGCAAGGAGGAGGACTTCCAGCTCTTCCTCACCCTGCTAGACCGGGACCGGTTCGAAGGCAAGCGCAAGAAGACCGCCGACACCAGCGGGATCATGCGCCGCATGGTCAAAGAGGACCTGCTGACCTTCGAAGGCAAGAAGCTCTTCCCCGAGCGGATCGCCGAGACCGTCCCCTACGAGCTGACCGCGGGCGAGTACGACCTCTACGAGAAGGTCACCGCCTACGTCCGCGAGGGGATGAACCGGGCCGACCGGATCGGAGGCAAGCGAAGGAACACCATCGGCTTCGCTCTGACCGTCCTGCAGCGGCGCCTGGCTTCCAGCCCGGAGGCGATCTACCGGAGCCTGGTGCGCCGCTCGGAGCGGCTGGAACGCAAGAAGCAGGAGATCCTCAACGGCACCTACCGCGACAGCGAGCCCGGCGTCGACCTGGAAGGTCTGGACGCCGACGACTACAACGCCGAAGAAATCGAGGAACTCGAGGAAGAACTCCTCGACGCCGCCACTGCAGCACAGACGGTCGAGGAGCTCAGCGCCGAACTGCTCGAGCTCGCCGAGCTGACGGCCGTCGCCAAGGGCGTCCGCGACGCGGGCACCGACCGCAAATGGACCGAGCTCTCCACGATCCTGCAGGACAACGCGCTCACCACGGACGCCAACGGCTGGCCGCGCAAGCTGATCATCTTCACCGAGCACCGCGACACCCTCGACTACCTTCGCGCCCGTATCGGCTCCCTCATCGGGAAGCCGGACGCCGTCAAGGCCATCCACGGCGGGGTGCGCCGGGGCGAGCGGCGCCAGATCACCGAGGAGTTCACGAAGAACCGAGATGTCCAGATTCTCATCGCTACCGACGCGGCGGGGGAGGGCCTGAACCTGCAGGCGGCGCACCTCATGGTCAACTACGACCTGCCGTGGAACCCCAACCGCATCGAACAGCGGTTCGGCCGCATCCACCGCATCGGCCAGGAGGAGGTCTGCCGGCTGTGGAACCTGGTCGCCTCCAACACCCGTGAGGGGGAAGTCTTCACAAGGCTGCTCTCGAAGATCGAGGAGCAGCGAAAAGCCTACGGCGGCAAAGTCTTCGACGTCCTGGGGGAGGCGTTCACAGACACACCGCTGCGGAAGATCCTCATGGACGCCATCCAGTACGGCGAGCGGCCGGACGTGAAGGCCAGGATGAACGAAGTCATCGACCACTCCATCGGAGAGGGCCTCTTGGAGTTGCTCGACGAACGAGCCCTGGCCTCCGACAACATCGTCGATGCCGACCTGCAGGCTCTGCGTGCCGCGATGGACGAGGCCCGCGCCCGCCGGTTGCAGCCCCACTACATCGAACTGGCCTTCAAAGCGGCGTTCATCCGGCTCGGGGGACGCATCGCCAAGCGGGAGAGGGGCCGGTACGAGATCGCGAACGTCCCCGCCCACATCCGGGCGAGCAAGCACGGACCGATCGCCACGCGCTACGACAGGGTCACCTTCGATCTGCCGCACGTTCACCCTGACGACCTGTCCCGCGCCGACCTGCTCGCACCCGGCCACCCGCTCCATGACGCCGTGATGGACGAAACCATCCGGCAGTTCGGCGGCACGCTCAACGCCGGCACCGTGCTCGTGTCGTCGACGCTGGAGGAGCCGCATCTGCTCGTCGGCGTGATCGAGGAAATCACCGACGCCGCAGGCGATTCTGTCGCTCGGCGTTTCGGCTACGCCTACGTGGACAGCTCCGGAGCAGTCACACCCGCAGGGCCGGCGCCTTACCTGGACTGCGTGGCCGCACCCGCATCTCCGGTGGTGACAGCAGCCCGCGGGCTGCCGTGGCTGGCTGACGCCGAGGACAAGGCGACGAGTTGGATCATCTCCCGCCAACTGCCCGAGTACCTCGCCGAGGTTCAGCCCCGACGCAGCGCCGAACTCGCGAAGACCCGGGAGCTTGTCACGAAGCGGTTGGAGGGCGAGCGCGACCGGCTCATCCTCGACGCCGCGGTCGCAGCCGAGAAGGAGCGTGCAGGCGACAAGGCCAAGGAGTCATCCGAGAGCCTCAACCGCAAGGCGGTCGCGATCGACCACCGTCTCCGACTGCGTCTGGAGCTGCTCGACAGGCAGGCCCTGATGTCCAGCAAGCCTCCGCTCATCTTGACGGCGGCTCTGGTGTTGCCGGTCGGCATGTTGGAGGGCGATCTGCCGGCCGCGACTCCCATGCATGCCAAGGAGACGAAGGAGGTCGAGCGTCGCGGCGTCGACCTGGTCATAGCCCGTGAACGCGAGATCGGACGAATCCCCGTCGAGCAGGCCTTCAATAACAAGGGTTTCGACATCTTGTCGACTGCGGCGAACGGCGAGACCTACCGGATCGAAGTGAAAGCGCGGATCGAAGGCGCCAAGGACTTCTTCGTCACCCACAACGAGGTGATCACCGGCAAGAACGCCGTCCCGCGGTACAGGTTGGCGCTCGTGCGCGTCGATCAGCGCGGGGCACGGCACGATGACGTTCGGTACCTGGGCGACCCCTTCGCCACTACCGAGCTCGGCGACTTCGAGGCCACCGGCATCCGGGGGGACTGGGACAAGATTTGGGCCAAGGGTAGGGAACCGTTCTGATGGGCACGGATCGATCGACACTGCTGGCATCCGCCGAACGGATACGGCGTTCAGCTGAGGCCCACATGAAATCAAGGGAGCAGGCCGGATTGGCTTGGACGGAACCCACAGTCACGGACCTCTCGATCCACCACGGGCTCCCCACTGTGCGAGTCGTGCAGTTCACAGGGCATGAGGAGAAATCCGTTGGTTCTGACTGGTTGTGGTGGTGGCACGATGCTGCGCGACGCGAGTGGTTCGGAATGCTCGTTCAAGCCAAGCGAATGCGCTTTTCGGATGGACGTTGGAGCCTGAGGGTCAAGTACAAGGAACAGTTTGAGGACTTGCTCGCCGCCTCAGACCTACTTCATGTGCCCGCTGTGTACTGCATCTATGTTGGGGGGCTCCAGATGCGAAGCAGTCCGAGCGCTCATCACCCTAATGCGGCCAAGTGCGCAGACTGCCGGAGGAGATCAATCTCGCTGGTTCCAGCCTTCCAGTTTGTCGACATCGGTGATGGCGTGCGTGATCAGGATAGTGCTGCCCGCCGGGTCTTCGAAGAAGGGATTGCGCTGGAGGCCCTTTGCGACCCGCAATGCCGCACAGGTGCGGTTGTCGCTCTCAATACCGAGCGCATCCAGGATCCTGACCTGCAGCAGTTCCTGACAGAACCGCAGGACGGCGCCCGAGCGATCGCCAAGGAGATCCTGAATCTCCTTGCGCGGCGCAGAATCGCACAATTCCGGGTTGGAACGTCCGCGATACGCCATGCCACTACTGGAGATGTGGTCTTTGATGAGTTGCCGCAGGATCGTGGACACTTCCCACGCCCATACTTCGAGCATGTCCTCCGTGGGATGCGTGAACGCGCCCCGCGATACGTTGAGGAACTACTCGCTGGCGAGCAGCCTGGCGACCCGGATCTGAGAGCTATCGCAGGAACGGTCTTTCTTGAGTGCACGGAGTGACGCTTGAGGGCTACGTTACCGATGGGACAGAGGGCCGTGAATCGAAATCGTAAGTTGATCGAGGTGGCGCTGCCGCTCGAGGCAATCAATAGAGAGTCTGCGAGGGAAAAGTCGATCCGCCACGGGCACCCATCGACTCTCCACCTGTGGTGGGCTCGCCGACCACTTGCCGCAGCACGAGCCGTACTATTCGCACAGTTAGTTGATGATCCGAGCTCAAGACCTGAGGAGTTCCCGACAGAGGATCTTCAGCGAACAGAGCGTGAGCGTCTTCACAGGCTGATCGAGCGACTCGTAGTCTGGGAGAATATCCGGGACGAGAAGCTGCTCGCCGAGGCTAGCGCTGAAATTGTCAAGTCCGCAGGGGGTAGCCCTCCGCCGATTCTCGACCCCTTCGCCGGTGGAGGCAGTATCCCACTGGAGGCGCAACGGCTTGGGCTGCGCGCCTACGCCTCGGACTTGAACCCAGTCGCAGTCCTCATCAACAAGGCCCTCATCGAGATCCCGCCGAAGTTCCGCAACCATCCGCCCGTGTTCGCGGGCCTTGCCGAATCTGAGATTCGTGACTGGAACCTTGCCGAAGGCCTTGCCGCAGACGTCCGCGCCTATGGGATGTGGATGCGCGGAGAAGCCGAAAAGCGGATCGGGCACCTGTACCCCCAAGCGACGATGCCTGACGGGTCGAAGGTCACCGCCATCGCATGGATTTGGGCACGTACAGTGACTTGTCCCAATCCAGCGTGCGGCATCGAAATGCCGTTGGTTCGATCGTGGTGGCTCGGAACGAAGAAGGGCCGGGAGGCATACGTCGTTCCTTCGCTGGTGCCCGATCCCATGGCTCGGGGTGGTCAGGCTGTCCGCTTCGACGTGCGGTACGGAAGAGCCGGTGGTCCACTAGCGGACGCTGATGGCACTGTCGGCCGCACCGGTGCGAGATGCTTCGCGTGCCATGCCGCCGTGGACTTGAAGTACGTACGCGCCCAGGGGCGGGCAGGGAGGATTGAGCACCAACTGCTGGGCGTAGTCGCCGGTGGAGAACGTCAGCGCTCATATCTAGCACCAAGCGCTGAGCAGGTGGTCGCCGCGGAGGTCGAGCGGACGGAGGATGCCCCTGATGCCGCGATTCCGCCCAAAGCACCGAGCTTCCGAGTGCAGGTGTACGGCATGAGCAAGTGGTCGGATCTCTTCACAAATCGTCAATTGGTCGCTCTTTCGACACTCTGCGACCTGGTCGGCGAAACCCGCCAGAAGGTCATAACAGATGGTGGTGACGCGGAATATGCTGACGCGGTTGCCACGTATCTGGGGCTGGGCGTCAGTCGGACCGCGGACCTCATGAACTCGATCGTCACATGGTCCAACTCGCGCGATCAAGCGCGGAACCTGTTCGCTCGCCAGGCGATTCCTATGGTCTGGGACTTCGTTGAGGTCTCCCCGTTTGCGAATGCAGCCGGGGACGTTGGTGTCGCGCTTACGACCATGTCGAAGGCGTTATTGAATGTTGCCCCAAACGGCGTGGGTGAGGCCGAGCAGCAGGACGCTAGTTCGAGGTCATACGCTGGCATGCTGATCAGTACAGACCCCCCCTATTACGACAACATTGGGTATTCTGATTTGTCGGACTTTTTCTACGTGTGGTTGCGGAAGTCCCTGCGTTCCGTGCACCCCGATCTGCTATCGACGCTGCTGGTTCCGAAGGCCGAGGAGCTCGTTGCCAATCCATATCGGCATGGGGGAATGGACGAGGCAGAACATTTCTTCGAGGAGGGCTTCCGCAAGGTCTTCGCACGAGCCCGAGCGGCGGCGCTTGATGATTACCCAGTCACGGTCTACTACGCCTTCAAGCAGAGCGAGGTGGATGAGCGGGGCGTGGCCTCCACCGGCTGGGAGACGCTTCTTGAGGGCATGATCAGTTCGGGGTGGGAGATCACTGCTACATGGCCAATGAGGAGCGAACGCGTGGGAAGGATGATCAGCGTCGGCACGAACGCGCTCGCTTCATCAATTGTTCTGTCCCTGCGACCCCGCCCGGAGTACTCTCCGACCACCGACCGAAGAGGGTTCATCGCCGCGCTGGAGTTAGAACTTCCGGACGCTCTCCGCAAACTTCAGCAAGGTCAGATAGCGCCAGTCGACCTCCCGCAGGCGGCTATCGGACCGGGCATGGCTGTGTTCAGCCGCCATAGCGCCGTCCTTGAGCCCGACGGCAAGAGGATGACTGTGCGTTCGGCGCTTGCGCGGATCAACGAGATCCTTGACCAGGTCCTCAACGAGCAGGAGGGCGACTTCGACTCGACAACCCGCTTCGCGATCGCTTGGTACCGGCAGCGCGGCTTCGGAGTGGGCAAGTTCGGGGATGCCGACAACCTTGCCCGGGCGCGCAACACGAGCGTGGACGTAATCGTCCGCGACGAGATTCTCAGCAGCCGCGCAGGAAACGTGCAGCTCATCAAACCAGCTGACTTGCCTTCGGATTACGACGTATCGACGGACAGCCGCATCAGCAACTGGGAAGCGCTCCATCACCTGATCAAGGTCCTGGAGCGTGACGGCATCGCTTCTGCCGGCGGCTTCCTGAAGGCCGCGCTGAGCCGTTCGGATGGTGTTGTGGATGCGGACCTCGTCAAGGAGCTCGCGCACCTGCTCTTCCGCATCGCGGAGGGCAACGGGTGGACGAAAGACGCACTGAGTTACAACAGCCTCGTGACGAGTTGGCCGGAGATTCTGGAGGTCGTGCGCTCGCAGCAGAAGCCGACCGAGACGCAGTTCGCAATCGATTTCGACGAGGACGAGTGACATGGCATTAAGCAACCGCGACCGGATCGATCGGATGTTCCAGGTCATGGCGCCCGCGCTGGATGACTTCATCTCCACAGTGATCGGGCAGGGCGACCCGGCGTTGGGTGCTGTGTGGACGAAACTCGTCCAGGAAAAGGACGTGAAGAACGGGATCATTGGGAAGCAGTACGGCCCGCGCGACCCTCAGGTGCAGTTCCGAATGCTCACCGAGGGAACCATCACCGGCGGTTTCAAGACCGGGTGGTACCCATTCAACCAAGCCCTCGGACGCGCGGGCGAGACCTTCGCCAGCGAGCTTCGCGAGGTGCGCAACGACTGGGCGCACAACAGCCCCTTCACCGATGACGATGCCTATCGTGCCCTCGACACCGGTGAGCGACTGCTCAAGCTCATCGGAGCGAATGCGGAAGCAGACGAGGTGCGAGGCACACGGCTGAACCTGCGCCGGGTAACTGCCGACAAGGACGACAAGAAGGTCCTCAAGGCTGCGGTGGACAACCCGGGGGCGCAAGGACTCAAGCCATGGCGCGAGGTGCTCCAGCCACATGACGACGTTGCGACCGGGAACTTCCATGCCTCCGAGTTCGCCGCGGACCTCTACAAGGTCGCTACGGGCGGTGAGGCCGACGCGGACTACGCCGACCCCGTCGAATTCTTCAACCGCACCTATCTGACCGGCGGACTACGCGACCTCATCGGCCGTGCAGTACGCCGGCTCTCGGGCGACGACAACGCCTCACCGGTCATCAACCTGCAGACCAATTTCGGCGGGGGCAAGACCCACTCGATGCTGTCCCTCTGGCATGTTGCCGCGGGGCTCCCGGTGGGCGACTTCCCGCAGGAGGCTCAGGAGTTGCTGGCGGCGAACGGCTATCTGGGCTCCAAAGTCAATCGAGTGGCCATTGTCGGCAACCATTTCAGCCCGTCGGGGATGACCAAGGCCGACGGAACGCGCATCAACACGATCTGGGGCGAACTCGCCTGGCAGCTCGGGGGTGCGGAGGCATACGCAATCGTGGCCACCGCCGACATCAACCGCACCCTTCCCGGCGACGCGCTGCACGAGCTCCTGGCGAAGTACGCCCCGGCCGTCATCCTGATCGATGAGTGGGTCGCTTACGCCCGTTCCCTCGTCGGCCGCGACGATCTCGCCGGTGGCACGTTCGATGACCAGTTCACCTTCGCTCAGTCGCTCACCGAGACGGTCAAGGGCACGTCGGGGGTATTGCTGGCGATCTCCATCCCGGCCTCGGAGAGCGGCGACGACTCTGTGATCGTTGCTGGAAATGCTGAGGAGGTCGGCGGCGCGAACGGCTTGGAGGCGCTTCGGCGGCTGCAGAACGTCGTACGCCGGGTTGCCGACCAGTGGCGCCCGGCCTCGTCGGACGAGTCGTACCACATTGTGAAGCAGCGCCTCTTCAAGCAGCCCGACGCGGCAGCCCTCGCCGCGATCGGTGCGACGGCGCGGGAATTCGTCGAGATGTACCGCAAGTACACCGGCGACTTCCCACGCGAGGCACGCGAAACGGCATATCAGGACCGCATCAAGCAGACCTACCCGATCCACCCCGAGTTGTTCGACACCCTGTACGAGGAGTGGTCGTCCCTCGAGCGGTTCCAGCGCACACGCGGCGTGCTCCGGCTGATGAGCACCGTGATCCACGCGCTGTGGGCCGGCGAGGATGCCTCGCCGCTGATCATGCCGGGCTCGATCCCGCTGGCAACCGCGAACGTGAACGCCGAGCTGACGCAGTACTTGCAGGATTCGTGGAAGACCGTCGTCGATGCGGACGTCGATGGACCGAACTCCGAACCAGGCCGCATCGACAAGGAGAAGCCGCTCTTCGGGCAGCGGGCGCTCACCAAACGTCTAGCGCGGACCGTGTTCTTCGGCGCCGCACCGACTATCGGGCCCGGGTCGACGCACAAGGGCATCGGCACCCAGCGGGTCTTTCTCGGCACCGCGATCCCCGGCGACGTTCCCGGCAACTTCCACGCCGCACTCACCCAGCTTGGGGACCGGGCGACATACTTCTACTCGGGATCGGGCAAGTACTGGTACGACCTGCAGCCCAACATCACGCGTACCGCCAAGGACCAGGCGGAACGGCTCCACAAGGAGGACGTGTGGGCCGAGATCGCGCTCCGGCTCCAGGGCCAGGCTCGCGTCCGGGGCGACTTCGCCGGTGTCCACGTCTGCCCGGAGAACAACGGGGACATCCCCGACCTTGACGAGGCAAGGCTGATCATCCTTCACCCGAAAGTCGCCCACAAGCGCGGCGCGGACTCGGCCGCAAAGGAGTTCGCTCACAAGGCAACCGAGCAGCGCGGCAGCGCCAACCGCACCCACCGGAACGCTCTCGTGTACCTGGCAGCGGATGAGGCTCGGCTGGAGGAACTCGACTCCGCCACCAGGGAGTACCTCGGGTGGACCCACGTGCTGGCCAACGAGGCCGACCTCGACCTGACCCAGAACCAGAAGAACCAGGCGGCTCAGCGACAGGCACAGGCCGACCAGACCGTCACGTCTCGGCTGCTGCAGACCTTCACCTGGGCACTTGTGCCCGCCCAGCCGGACCCGGGCGCGCCGTTCGTCATCCGTGAGACGAAGGTCGAAGGCCAGTCCGACTCCTTGGCCGAGCGTGTCTCGCGCCGCCTCGGCAACGACGGCGACCTGTCCACCCGCCAGGCGGCGGCCACGATCCGCCTGGCCATCAGCAAAGTGCCGCAGATCTGGCAGAGCGGCCACGTCTCACTGGGGGCGCTGTGGGGCTTGTACAGCCAATACCCCTACATGCCGCGCCTGCGTGACCGTCGCGTGCTGGACGAGGGCATCGTTGACATGCCGCTGCTCTGGCAGACCGATGCCTTCGCGCTGGCTACTGGTTACGACAACACGGCCGAGCGCTACATCGGTCTGTGGATCCCCGGGGACGAGGCCGCGGCGCCTGGTGCGACCGATTCGCTGCTGATTGTGCGACCCGATGTCGCAGCTGCGCAGCGGGCGGCCGAGGTCCCTGGGCCGGTCGACGTTCCGCCAGTGGGCCCGGTCGCGCCCGGTCCCGTCGCCCCTGGGCCGCATCCTCCTGATGTCCCTACCCCGAGCGCGAAGACCCGGTTCTACGGCGTCAAGACGCTCAAGGCCGACAAGATCGCGGTGGACTTCAAGGACATCGCCGAAGAAGTCCTCGCTCACCTACGAGGTTCCGGCAGCACAAACCTGGTCGTGCGCATCGAGATAGAGGCGACCAACGCAGCAGGCTTCGACGAGGGCAAGATCCGCACGGTCTCTGAGAATGCGCAGACGCTGAAGTTCGATCAGGCAGGGTTCGAGGAGAGCTGAGGAGCTATCAGCGGGCGGGCGGACCTGAGCACTCGCACGGAAGGTGACGCGCTTCGGCAACTTGGGGGAAGCGCGGCCATATCAACTTCGGCCTCAGCGAAACGGGCCCCGCGCGAAGGCGACGGCAAGTCTTGTTGGCGCGGCGGTTTGATCATCCGCGCGATGGACGAGGGTGACGATCGCGCGCAAACCCCTGATTCAATGGGCACGTGGCCTGACTTCGGAGGGGCGTTGGGAAGCGATTTCATCTGTCCGTTCTGCGGCCAGCGGGGGGATAAGACGAAGGAGCACGTTTGGGCTCGGTGGCTACACAACACCCAAGCGGCGACCACCCTGTTGGCTGGCACCCATGGGGAGCGCGTCCCACGGAGAGTGGATGAAATCCGCCAGGCCCAGGATCACCGCTACGAAGTCTACGAAGCCACGGATGGGTCATTCGCCAAGTGGCTGCCCCACCTGACGGTGTCGGTGTGTGCTGAGTGCAACGGAGGGTGGATGAGTCGCCTTGAGAATCGAGTGAAGGCGATTTTGGGCCCTTTCGTATTCAATGGGTCGACGCTGCGGCTGTCGGCTGAAGATCTCCGAGCCTTGACAACGTGGGCGACAAAGTCGTGGATGGCCTATGCACTTACTCGCCCGGCACAGCAGAACCCCTTTACCCGGGCTGAGTACCGTGGGATGGCGGCTTCACCCGGGCCGCTGAGCCGGAGCCGCGTGTGGCTCCTCCATTCTCTGGAGCCGCGTGCTCACGTAGGGATGGGCGTCGCGTCGGGTCTATTCTCGTCCTGGCCCGTGCCGGATTTGGAGAAGTCTCCCGACAACACTGCGTACGGTTACCTGGCTGCCGCAAGCGTGGTGATGATCATGTTGATCGTCCCGTCGAACATGCCCATGAATCTCGTTGAACTGCTGGGTCCGCCAGCGGTCTCTTCTGCCGCCGTCCGTCGGGTTTGGCCGGACCCACGCGCGCAGTACTTCCCACTTGGGCTGCTGCCCGACACAGCGTTGGCTGCAACGCTTGCCTTCCCCCGACAGGTTTTCGAGGCGATTGGGCTCCCAACGGTTGGACTTTCTCAAAGTGATGCGGAACGGGCTTATCAGGACTTTATTGAGGGAGCCGATCCTGCAGAGCTAACGAGAAGATGGACAGGTGAGGCGCACGACTCCGAAGCGCCGGACCGCATATGACTCGTTTCACGATCAGCCATCCGGCAGCGATCTACCAAGTCAACGGAGCCAACAACCTTCCGGCTGTAACGGGATCTCACCGCGCCAGCTCTTCGGCGGGGTGGCCTGCCCGCTCAGGAATATCGGCCAGGCGATGTGCAATGAGCTTCCGCTCCAGTGCCAAATGGGGGACGCGAGCGCGCCGCGAGCTGGGGTTGTCATTGGTTCGGAGGTGTCGTGTCGCCAAGACCCGGAGGTGAGTCCGACAAACTCGGCAATCGGTACGAACTCGCCTGGGCCATTCGCCATGCCCTGTATTGCATATTGGATGAAGGCCGTTCATTGGTCACGGAGGACGTCGATGCAGAGATTGGAAAGGGCTCCGAGTTCACCTACGAAACTGGTTCGGTTACGGAGGTTCATCAGCTCAAGCGGCAAAACGGAAGCAGCAATAGTTGGTCCATCAAGGCGCTTGCCGACCTGAAGATCTTTGAGGCGGCAGCATCGCATGTTGAGGTCGGCCGTGATTATCACTTCGTGTCGCTAGTGCCGTGCCGCCCTTTGCAGGAATTATCCGAGCGGGCTCGCAGGTCGGCTGACCTGACAACCTTCACTCAGTCATGGCTCACCGCCGAGTTGCGACCGTTCTTTGACCAGCTCTCTGCACCAGAAGTTCTGGGAGGAGCTCTGCCGGCGTGGACAACGCTGCGGGGGATGTGGTTCTCGGTCCAAGACGAGCACGACATGGTCCAAATGAACAGCATGCTGGCCGAGTGCCAGCTGAGCGGTAGCAGTGGGTACCTCGCGTCGTTGGCTATCGGTGACATCCTGCTCGACAACCTCGGAAAGCGCCTGACTGGGAAAAGGTTGCTGGAACTGCTTGCTGACCACGGCATTCAGCCGCTGGCGGCCGGTTGGCAGCAGTCCTTACATGAGTGCGTTGGTGCGATTACAGACAGTTGGCGCGCGTCAATCCAGCGTGAGTTGCTGCAGCCACCCATCAAGCGCACGGAAGCCGCGCAGGTCGTTGATGTGCTCGATGTCAACCGGCTGGGTCTCGTGGCGGGCACCGCTGGGGGTGGGAAGAGCTCAGTTCTGGAGCAGACGGTCGCTGCACTTGAATCAGCCGGCGCGGAAGTGCTCGCTCTACGTCTTGACCGATTGGACTCGTTCGCCTCGACGATTGAGCTGGGTCGGCAGTTGGGTCTGGATGGCTCCCCTGCTGTCGCACTGGCGGTCGCGGCGGAGGATCGTGACGCCTATCTCGTCGTGGATCAGCTGGACGCAGTCAGTCTTGCTTCAGGCCGGATGCCAGAGAGCTTCGACGTCGTCATGGACCTCGTCGGCGAAGCCCTGTCAGTGAACGGAATGCGGGTCATCCTCGCGTGTCGTGAGTTCGACATGGAGAACGATCATCGGATTCGTGCGCTTGCCACCCGTTCCGACATCTCTAAGGTGCAGGTCGGAGTGCTGTCGAAAGAGGCAGTGGAGGCCGCGGTCACAGCCATGGGACTGGATCCGGCGCGGCTCAGTGCCTCGCAGCGTGTACTGCTGCAGACACCTCTGCACTTGGTGCTTCTGCAGACGAGCGCCCCGCAGGACGACGCATTGGCATTCCAGTCGAAGGGTTCGCTGTTCGAAGCGTTCTGGGAACGCAAGCGGCAGGCTGCGCGTATGAGGCGGGCTGATGTTCGTTTCAACGACGTGGTTAGTCGTGTAGCCAACTGCGCTAGTGATCGTCAAGTGCTGTCTGTCCCGATCCAGGTACTCGATGAGGGTGATCTGATTGATGACGCAAATGTGCTGCTCTCCGAGCACGTGCTCGCGCGAGACAGGGATCGCATCGCATTCTTCCATGAGGCGTTCTTCGACTACGCCTTCGCACGGCAGTGGGTGTCTCGCTTGGAATCGCTGGTTGACTTTCTCCTCCGTGACGAGCAGGAGCTATTCCGGAGGGCACAAGTCCGACAGATCCTGCAGCACCTCCACGAGCGCGAGGTGGACCGCTTCCTGGAAGAGGTCGAGGCGGTTCTGACAAGCTCCGAGGTGCGCTTCCACATCAAGGAGACGGTGCTCGCGGTACTGGCTCATCTTCCCGCGCCGACGAGCGAAGACGCTGATGTCGTGCTGAGGATAGCTGCGACGAAGCCGCGGTTTGAGAGTCGTCTCTGGCAGCAACTACGCGGGGGGCAGTGGTTCTTGCGCTTCTTCGAACAAGGTTGGATCGCCGACTGGCTGGATGAGGGGGACCAGGAGCTGAGAGACCGGGCGCTGAACTCCATGGTCAGTGCTGTCAAGGAACACCCGAACATCGTCGCCGAGCTGTTGAGCGCTCGGCAATCGGCGCCTGATTACCCCAACTGGTTGCGTTGGGTTGTGCGCCTCGCCGACGTACAAGAGAATCGGCAGATCTTCGATCTGATGCTTGATGGCGTCCGGCAGGGGGCTTTCGACGCGACCGAACACAAACTCTGGCTCACCGTTCACGAGTTGGCGAAGTACCAGCCGCTCTGGGCAATCCAGTTGCTGCAGGCGCGGCTCATAGAGCACGTTGATGCCCTGGCCCTGAACGATGACGGCAAGGTTGCCGCCTTGGGGCTCAGCGAGTACGGTGCCGCTGAACTCGTCCGCGAGGCCGCCACGGCTGAGCCGCTCGCGTTCGCGCAGACGATTGTTCCCTATCTGCTCAGCGTCATGGCTGCCACGGCCATGACTCCGCAGGACCATGCCGCAATCCGGGATTTGCACTTCGGTATCCGCGTCAAGGTCGACGACCTCGATGGTCGCGAGTTGGACGACGCGCTGCTGGCCGCCTCAGTCCGTGCCCTGGAGGTGCTGGCAGAGACCGCGCCAAAGCAAGTGACGCCGATCCTGGAGGATCTCGCGGCCGATCCGCATGAGGCAGCGCAGTTCATGCTGTATCGAGCCATTACCGCAGGTGCCGCGACCTTCGCCGAATGGGGTGCGGCCCTCTTGCTGGAAGGCGGAAAGCGACTCCGTTGCGGCTACATCTCGGATGGCGTCTGGGTCGCGCGGGAATTGGTGCGCGCGATTTCGCCGCATCTGGATGGAGATACGCACCGGCAACTGGAGGACCAGTACCGGGATCTCCGTGACCCATACGAAAGCCGACGGAGCGCCGGCAGGTCGGCCTTCGCCTTCCTATCGGCGCTTGAGGAGAATCGACTAAGTCCTGCAGGCGTGCTCAGGCTGGGGGAGTACCGACGAAAGTTCCAGCAGGACGCACCGCCGAAACCGTTAGGGATAGTAAGCGGGTCGGTTGGCTCACCAATCAACCCGCAGGCAGCCAGGAAGATGAGCGATGAGCAATGGCTCAAAGCCATGACCAAGCACGATTCCGAAACCACGAACTGGGACACCTTCGCGGGTGGGGCGCCCGAACTGTCGCAGGTGCTGCGCGAGCAAGTCACCGCTGACCCCGCGCGGTTTGCGCGGCTGGCGTTGAGGTTCAGTCGCGATCTCCACCCTGCCTACGCCTCTGCCGTGCTCATGGGATTTGGCGACTCTGAGTCTACTGACGGGGGTTCCATACTGGTCTTTGAGGCTGTCCGCCACATCATCTCGCTGGGACACCCCGACACGGATCGCTGGCTCGGCATGGCGCTGCGGCGGCACCTCAGCGAGGTTCCGCTCGACCTCGTCGAGCTCGTACGGGATCGAGCACTTCACTCATCCGATCCAACGGACGATTCGCCGGTCGATGTACGCCAAGGGGACGACGGCAAGAGCGCGGCAGACATGCGGATGGACGGGATGAACACTGCCCGGGGCAGCTTGGCTGAAGCACTCGGAGAGTTGCTCAACTATGACGTCGATGGCGAGCGAACTGCCCTGGTGCGGCCGCATCTCGAGCAACTCGCCCTCGATCCAGTCCTGTGCGTGCGCTCGTGTGTCGCGCACACTGTGGCGGCCTCGCTGCGACATGCGCGGCCCGACGCGTTGGTCGCCTTCCAGCGGTTGATCGATTCTGACGACCGACTGTTGGCCGCTGGAATGGTGCAGCAGTTGATGCTCTACGTAGGAAGCGTAAACCCCGAGGTTATTGACCCGGTGATTCAACGGATGTTGCTTTCGCGGGACGCCGAGGCACGCGAGTCGGGTGGCCTGATCGCCAGCTTTGCGGCCCTGGAATGGGGGCGGCCCGAACTGATGGACCAAGCGCTCTCGGGAGATGCCCACGTCCGCAAGGGCGTCGCGCAAATCTGTGCAGGCCGCGTGGATCGCACCTCCAATGCCGAACTGGCGACCTCCTGCTTGATCCGACTCATGAATGATGATGACGACGACGTCCGCAGGGCTGCCGCAAAGGTCGCCTCGCATCTTCGTGAACACCCGTTGCGCCCGTTCGCTGATCTTCTGAGCGCCCTAATTGAGTCACCTTCATACGAACACGCCACGTCGCAGTTGCTGCTGACATTGCAGAGCGCGCCAGACAAGGTTGATGACCTGGTGCTGAAAGCAGCACAGCGGTTCGTAGCCGTAATTGGACAGGGCGCCTCCGACATACGCACGGGTGCTGCTGGCGATGCGCACTACATCAGCGCGCTGATCGTGCGAGGACTCGCACAATCGCGGCACCCCGTTCATCGGGCTGCTCTTCTCGACGTTCTCGACCTGCTGTTGGAGCTTGGGGTCTATGGCATCGTCGATGCGATTGGGGAAGCCGAACGGCTCTAGGCAGATGCTTGTTCTCGACCATGAGACGGGCTGAGCCCCTCGGCTTGAGAGGACACCTCATCGAGCAGTTCTGCATGGTGCCCGCACATGGGCTGGACCTCCGAATGGCGGATGAGTCCGGCTCCGGGATGCCGGATCACCGCCCGCAGGTCTCGGGTTCAACCCTGCCCTGGGGGCCATCCGCTGTTGCCAAGTGTCCGAAGTTGCCCGCACGCGGAACGGGAACCTTCGGGACCTTCGCAAGCCTTACGCGCCTGCGGCCGCGTGCGTGGAACCATCGCCCTAACTCAAGATGTCTGCTCGCGGAACCGCCACACCCAGCCCGCCGCCAGGTCGGTCTTGTGCTCGCTGACCACGCCGGCCCGATCCCGCGCACGCTTCATCGTGGACTTCGCGGTCGGCCCGAAGCGGGCCACTACAGCAGCTGTGCCCTTGTCCGCATCGATCACACCGCCGGCGTCGGTGATAATCTCTGCGATGAAGGCGGCCAGTTGCGTCTTGGTCTCGCGCTGTTGCGGGTTGTCGCTTGCCGAGGCCTCGTCGACCAGCTGTTGCACCGTGTCCCGGCCGCACCCGTCCTCATGATCGCCCAGCTCGCTGGCGATGTTTGCCGTGAACAGTTTCCCGTCGATGAGGACCGGCTTCTCCTCGATCGCGAAGACCTTCGCCGGAGTCCTGCTCACATCGAGGTCGTTGCACTTGTCGACCGCGATGATGCGCCTGCCGGTCTGGGCGTCTTCGGCGACGACGGCCACACATCGGGCAGATGTGCGGAATCCCACGCTGCCGATCAGCTTGTCGTGTACCCGGCCGGACCCCTTCGTGAGGTGCCAACCGGCGAGGACGGTGATCTCGTTTGCCTGTGCCCACCGGTTGATTGCCTTCAGAGCCGAAGTGACGTGGCCGTACTGGTTCTGGTCAACGCCAGCCGCGAGAGCGTCGCCGAGATGGTCCAGGTAGAGCAAACCGATTCCCTCGGCGCTCATGGCAGTTGCGAGGAGCGCGAGATTGCGCTGGTCGGCGATCGACATCAGGTCGGCCACTTCCTCGCCGTCGTCGTCGATCTTGACGTATTCGGGGTCGCGCGAGACCCGGGCGAGGTCGGCGCCCGAAGCGTGTAGGCGCGGTATCCAGCGGGACCGCCAGCCGTCCTCGGTACCGAGGACCAGAGCCTTCACCGGTTTGCCGGTGAGTTCGCCCCGGGTGGCCATCGCGATGATGCGCGCGGCGAGCGTGGACTTTCCGGCGCCCTCCCGTCCGGCGACGATGTTGAGGCATCTCGCAGGCATGAAACCGTCGATCAGCCATTCCACCTCCTCCGGCTGGTCGTCGATCGCCCAATGGAATCTCACCGACCCGGCCGTGCCGCGCGTTTGGCCGTCCGGCTGCGATTGGCCGACCTCAGGTCGCGTTCTTTGGTGGATGTGTCCGCTGAGCTGCTCCGAGACCTGGTCTGCCGGCAGCCCCGACACATAGGCCAGCTGGTCGCGGCGCGCGTCGGCGAACTCCGACGGCTTGCGTCCCGACCGGTCACGGGCGACAGCGTCTGCGAAGCGCTCTGCCAGCACCGCGGAAGCCTCGTGCCAGGACGCGGCGGTGAGGCAGCCGTATCGGCGCATGTTCCACAGCGTCGACCACCGGGCGATCAGCCAGGGGTGGCGGGCGCCGACGGTTTCCTTGCGCCAATGGCCGACCACTGCCGTGGCCCAGCCGCAGTCGCCGTCGGGCCACGGCAGGGCCTCCGTTTCGACCGGCTCGGTGAGCTGTTCGGAACGCGAGCCACCGCCGGATGGTGTTTCGCGCAGGTACGCGTCCAATGCCTCATCGATCTCAGCCCCGGTCAGCGGTCGGCCGGCAAGGAACGCAACGCGGACTGCGACGGGATCCTCCGGATCCTTCAGGTTCTCAGTGCCGGGCATCCGCCATACCCGGGCAATGTCGGTCAGCTTGTCGGCGCTGCCGCCGCGGGACGCCGCCAGCTGACGCACCAGCGCGTTGAACCGCTCGACCCTGCGGGTCATGGCAGGGATGTCGCGACTGTCCTCGTGTTCGACGGGCCACCACGGCTGCAGGCCGTGGCCGGAACCGACGACCACGACGGGGAGGCTGCCCAGCATCCCCGAAAGGTCGGCGATCACAGCCCTGGCATCGCCGAAGGTCGGCATTCCGCCCACGGCCTTCACCCCTGGGTGCGTCACGTCGATGTCGGCGACGAGGGCGGCGACGCGCTCGGCATCCTCGGCCCTGCCCCTTCGGCCACGACCTGGCGGCAGGGACAGCGGGGTCGCGCCGAACCACACCTCCATGCCCGGCCGGATGAGCTGGGGCAGTTGGGCCACTCGAACCCGGTAGCCGACGGGATCGCTGCCGGGCGCGCGTTCGAGGACGGACACCACCTCATGAGCCTCGAGCCCGACGGCCTCAGTGAGCCGCAGCACGTCGGGACGGGTGTTGCAGGCAGCGTCCGCACCGGTTCGGTCGGGCCCCGGCGACGCCTCCGAAACCATAGCCGCAGTCCCGATCACCGCGGTTCCCCCGCTGTGGACGATCACGAGCACCCGATCCGCGATTGTCTCCGGTTCACGCTGGGCCGCCGCGCCCCGTAACAGTGGCCTCGTACTGCCGCTGAAGCCATGCGTCGAGGTCGGACTTCAGATAGAACACCCTGCGGCCGACCTTGAAGGCGGCTGGTGCGTCCGGCCTGCCGGTCGAGCGCCAGAATCTGAGGGTTGATTCTGGTACCCCGCAGTAGTCGGCGGCAGTCGTCGTATTGAACCGTTCACCAAGGATCATGCGTCCTCCGTTTCGTAGCAGTATTTGCTACGAAGAGGCATACACTGCTCATGGCAGTTTGCGCTAGGCCTACTTTACAAAGACGGGCGTGTCGTGAGAAACGAGATGACGATGCCGAAGAGACCCCAACACGCGGAAGTAGCGCAGTTAGCGAACCGGTTCCGACTGCGCATGATCACCGAGCAGCAGCGCCGCGGATGGTCAGACGCCCAGATGGCGAAGGCCATCAGCGAAAACGGTGTGCCGATGGCACCTGCCACCGTGTGGAAGATCAAGAACGCCAACCCGCCGAGGAAAGTCGACCTGGACGAGGCCCAGGCCATTGCTGCGGCGTTCGGTGTGCCCTCGCTGGCTGCCTTTATGGTCGAGCCCGAGGTGGTAGTGGAGGGCCTCTTCAAGGACGCAGCCATGGCGGCGGCAGACATGTACCGGGTCGGGCGCCGGTTGGCTGCGGACATCCTCTACGCGGACAAGGTTGAAACGGACATGAGAACAGATGGGTCGCAACGAGCTAGGGCTTCGGCCGCTGTGACTATCCGTACCAACGCGGTGTCGATTGGCGTCCTCGTGGATGCCATCGCCCACATCGCGGAGGGCGGCGGCCGTGAAGACGAGCGTTCCATCGTCATCGCAGCGGTTCAGGACCTCATCGACCATCCGATCGGCGGCGCCGACGAGTACTACATACATTCAGCCCGGACGAGCGTGCTGAGGGAGAAAAGATGAGCTCCATCACCAAGCGCGACACGGCAAAGGGAACCGTCTACCGGGCGCGCTACCGCGACCCGGACGGGCGGGAGCGCTGCCGGCACTTCGCCAAACGCCGTGACGCTGTGCAGTGGCTGGAAGGGGCCACCGCCGCAATGGTCACCGGCCAGTACGTCGACCCCGGCGCCGGGAAGGTCACCTTCAAGACCTACGCCGAGGACTGGCGCAGCCGTCAGATGCACCGGCCGAGTAGTCAGGCACAGGTCGAGTCGCACCTGCGTATCCACGCCTATCCGGCGTTCGGGGCGCTGCCGATCGCCGACATCAAGGCCAGCCGCATTCAGGCGTGGGTCAAGACGATCAGCGGACGGCTGGCTCCGTCCACCGTCCGGGTCGCGCACGGCATCGTGGCCGCCATCTTCAAGGACGCCATGGCAGACCGGGTGATCGCCGCGAGCCCGTGTGAGCGGACCAAGCTGCCCGAACTGTTGCCGCGCGTTCTGGTGATCCCGACCGAGGACGAAGTCGCCGCGCTGCACGCCAAGATGGCGGACGAGTACCGAGCGTTGGTGCACCTGGCCGCCGCGGCGGGTCTCAGGCAGGGTGAGGCGTTCGGCCTCACGGTGAGCCGTGTCGACTTCCTGCGCCGCGAGGTCACCATCGACCGTCAGTTGCTGCGCGCAAAGGGGGATGCCCCGGTCTTCGGGCCGCCGAAGACGAAGAAGAGCCACCGGGTGATTCCGTTACCTGCCGATCTTGTGGAGGCACTGGCCGCGCACATCGCCGAGTACAGCACAGGTCCGGAGGGGCTGGTGTTCACCTCGCCATATGGCGGGGCCTTGAAGGTGACCACCTTCAACAGCGGTCCATGGGCTGCGGCGGTAGAGAAGTCGGAGGCACCGCAAGGGATGACGTTCCACTGGCTGCGGCACTACTACGCCAGCCGGCTCATCAGATTCGGCGAGTCCGTGAAGACGGTCCAGGCGCGCCTCGGTCACGCCACCGCAGCCGAGACTCTGGACACCTACGGACACCTCTGGCCGGACAGCGACGACCGGACTCGCGAGGCCGCGAGCGGCGCGGTTGCGGGCAAAGTTGCGGACTCCGATGCGGACTCGGCCGCAGAATCCTGAACGTCTTGCGGACTGATTGCGGACTAATCGATCTTGGGGGGCCTGATTCACGCTCAAATCAGACCCCCGGGTGGCGAGCCGGTCTGTAAGCCGGGTTCTGTACCCGCACCCTCGCGGGCGCGGGCGGCGACCATCCATCTGCGACCGCCGTTGCCGACGGCCTGGTGCGGCCTACCCGCGGACTC